>JAGNPU010000072.1 GCA_017989485.1 Neisseriaceae bacterium | reverse complement strand
TCAAGCGATGCATGCATGCCTCGGATTAAAAAGCCAAGAGTTGATGCGCTTCATTCATCGCTGGACACGCCGTTAAGACGCCGTCTCATCCGGTGACCGCTTTTGATAGCGCGCCGCAATCACGGCACACACCATGAGTTGAATCTGGTGAAACAGCATCAGCGGCAGCACCATCGCCCCCATGGACACGCCCGTCCCGGCAAACAATACCTGCGCCATGGGGATGCCCGTGGCCATGCTTTTTTTCGAGCCACAAAACACAATGGTGATTTCATCCTCTTTGCTAAAGCCCATGAGCGTGCTGATCCAGCGGGTAAGGCCCAAGACAATGGCCAACAGCACGCAGCTGATCAGCACCAGATTCACCAGCGCCATTATGGGGGTTTGCTGCCACAGGCCGCTGACCACGGCGGCGCTAAAGGCGGTGTACACCACCAGCAAAATCGAACTTTGGTCCACATAGGCCAGCACCGGCTTGTGCTTGTCTACCCACACGCCTATCCAGCGGCGGGCCAGCTGGCCGGCAATAAAGGGCAGGAGCAATTGATACACAATGTCCATGATCGCCGCCAACGCACCGCTGTGGGCGGCATCGTTGTGGCTGCCCAAAATAATCCACCCCACCAATAAGGGGGTTAAGAAGATGCCCAGGATATTCGACGCCGTGGCGCTGCAAATCGCCGCAGGCACGTTGCCGCGGGCCACGGCCACAAAAGCAATAGACGACTGCACCGTCGACGGCAACAGCGCCATATACAGCAGGCCCCAATACAGGTCTTGTGACACCAACTGGAGCAATAAGGGCTTGGCCAGCCAGATCAGCAGCGGGAAGGCCAAATAGGTGAAGGTAAACACCACGCTGTGCAAGCGCCAGTGGGCCATGCCCTCGATCACCGCACGGCGCGACAGCTTGGCCCCGTGCAAGAAAAACAAAAGGCCGATGGCCAATACCGTGATGCCGTCCATAATCGGCACCCAGCGCCCCTGGCTAGGGAAGACCGAGGCCAGTACCACGGCCGCCACCAATGCCATGGTGAATTTATCCGGCAAAAAACGAGTCAGTTTCATGTTCATCCTTTTAATGGGTTCTGCCACACATTGGCTTAATGCCTGTTGGTCGGCACTTGTGTCACAGTATAACGACGAACGAAAGTCTGACTCAACCCCTTACTTTTATTTACCTTCGACCACCTGAATCGTTTATCATGACTATTGGCTGGTCGCTTATCGGCATAGGCAGGCCTTTGTTTTTACTGGATTAGGAATCTAAGCAATGAAACCCCATTACTTAACCCCTTTAATTTGTCCCAATCATGTGGCCGTCATCGGCGCCAGTGACCGCCCACAATCCCTGGGCCAAACCGTGTTTGCCAACCTGCTCAGCAGCGAATTCAAAGGCAAGCTGTATCCGGTCAACATCAAACATCGCTTTGTCGGCGGCTTGCCCACCGTCAACAGCGTCAGCAAACTCAAGGTCGACATTGACCTGGCCATCGTCCTGACCCCCGCCCCCTCTTTTGTGAAAGTCGTCCAAGACTGTGCCAACAAAGGCATTCCGTTTATTTTACTGGGCAAAGACCTCAGCGACGCCACTGCCGAAGACCAAAAACACCTCGACGCCGCCATGACCTTGGCCAAAGAAAAAGGCATCCGCATCTTAGGCCCCAGCCTACTGGGCCTGATGCGGCCGGTACTGGGCTTTAATGCCAGCTCTTACGCCGGCAAAGTCCGACCGGGCAACCTGGCCTTGGTCAGCCAATCCAGCGCCCTGTGTACCGCCATGCTCGACTGGGCCGACAGCAAAGAAGTAGGCTTTTCCGCCGTCATCCCCATGGGCGAAGTGGCCTTTGACATCGACTTTGGGGAAATCCTCGACTTCTTGGTCAACGACCGCTCCACCCAGGCGATTTTGCTGCACATCCATCATGTGCGCGTGGGCCGCCGCTTTTGGAGCGCCCTCAAAGCCGCCACCCGCGCCAAACCGGTGGTGGTGATCAAGTCTGGCCGCTTTGAAGACGACGTTCAAGGCCTGACCCACGCCAGCCAAATCATCAAAAGCTCAGACGTGTTCGACAGCGTGCTGGCCCGTGCCGGCGCCCTGCGGGTCGACACCATTTCCCAAATTTTCACCGCGGTCAAGGTATTGGCCGCCAACTATCGGGCCAAAGGCCGCCGCCTGGCCATCGTCTGCAACGGCATCGGCCTAGGCGTTTTGGCCGCCGACAATGCCCGCGCCTCTGACGTCGAGCTGGCCCAGCTCAGCCCTGACACCATTGCGTCTCTGAATGCGCTGCTGCCGCCTAACTGGTCGCGCAACAACCCCGTCGACATTTTAGGCGACGCCAGCCCGCTGCGCTTTAGAACCGCCGTCAAACTGTGCCTGGACGATGATCAGGTCGACGGCGTGGTGGTGCTGTTCACCCCGCAAATGGGCACAGACCACTTAACCACGGCGCAAATGATGGTGAGCCTACAGCAAGAAACCACCAAGCCTTTGTTGATGTCGTGGTTAGGCGACGCCAAGGTTAAGGAAAGCCGAGCCCTCTTCACCCAGGCGCGCTGCATGCACTTTGGCGCACCCGAGCACGCCATTGCGGTGTTCAAAAACCTCGCCGCCTTCCACCAAAACCAATTATTGTTGCTGCAAACCCCTAGCCCAATTGCCGAGAACCGGGCCAAGCCCGACCTCAAGGCCGCCCAAAAACTCCTGACCCAGGGCAAAAAGGCCAAGAACAAGGTCATGCCCGAGCATTTGTCTAAGGCCTTGCTGCAAGCCTTCCACATCCCCACCAACGAAACCTTTTTGGCCGAGTCCGAAGCAGAAGCCATAGAGATGGCCAATAAAATGGGCTATCCGGTGGTGTTGAAAATCGACTCCTCCGACTTTTTCCACAAGTCCGACATCGGCGGCGTGGAATTAAACGTGACCAACGACGCCAACCTGCAAGAAGCCTATCAGGCCATTACCGCCAGAGCCCTGGCGGCCAAGCCCAAGGCGCGGATTAATGGCATCAGCGTGCAGCCGATGTTGAACAAACGCAATGCCCGAGAAATCATGATCGGCGTGACCCAAGACCTTATTTTTGGCCCCGTCATCACCTTTGGTGCCGGTGGCGTCACCGCCGAAATCCAGCAGGATACGGCTTTGGCCCTGCCCCCTCTGAACGAAGTCTTGATCGACGACATGATTGGCCGAACCCGCATCGGCAAGATGTTGGGCGCCTTTCAGCACATGCCCCCGGTTCATTATGCCGCGCTCAAGGACGTGCTGCTGCGGGTGTCGGAGATGGTGTGCGAGCTGCCCGACATTTTGGAGTTGGAAATCGACCCCCTCCTGATTGATGACAAGGGCGCCATCGCCCTAGACGCCCGCGTGGTGCTGCAAAAAACCCTGCCCACCATCCAGCGCTACAGCCACATGGCCATCATGCCCTATCCAAGCAACCTAGAAACCCAGGCCACGCTCAAGGACGGCACCGAAGTCGTCATCCGACCGTCCCGCCCAGAAGACGCCGAAGCCTTACAGGCCTTTGTGCGCAACATGTCGGAAGAAAGCCGTTACAACCGCTTCATGTCCAGCATCAAGCAGCTGTCACAAAACGTGCTGGTGCGCTTTACCCAGCTAGACTACGACAGAGAAATGGCCTTGGTGATGATTCGTGAAACCAAAAAAGGCCCAGAAATGCTGGGCATTGTGCGCTACGTCACCGATCCTGACTTTGAAGCGTGTGAGTTTGGCATGTCGGTGGCCGACGACTGGCAGAACAAAGGCATAGGCACTTTATTGATGAACCTACTCTTTAGCGCCGCCAAAGATCAGGGCCTGAGCGTGATGCGCGGCGAGATTCTCACCGCCAATACCGGCATGCAAAAACTGACGCGAAAACTGGGCTTTAGCGTCAGCAAAGACCCCGAGGACAGCAGCATTTGCCTGGTTGAAAAACCACTAATAGACACAAAAAGCACAACGAAATCAAAGTAAACACAAGAAAGACTTGCGCACTAGGGTCTATTCGACCTAAAATCAACGGTTTTCTGTTATCGAACTATAAGGATATGACTAATGGTTGTGATTCGTTTATCACGTGGCGGCTCTAAACACCGTCCATTTTACAACATCGTAGTAACCGATTCTCGCAGCTCACGCGATGGTCGTTTCATTGAACGCCTAGGCTTTTACAACCCAGTTGCCAATGAAAAACAAGAACGCGTCCGTTTGGCTGCCGATCGTTTGAACCACTGGATCAAACAAGGCGCACAAATGAGCGACACCGTTGCAAAACTAGTTAAACAAGAAAAAATTGCGGCTTAATTTTTCCCGTTTAATGCATTAACCAAAGGCAAATACAACAATGTCAAACGAACAACTCGTTAGCATGGGCTTTGTCCGAGGTGTTTTTGGCGTCCGAGGTTGGTTAAAAATTTCAACCAGCACCGAATATTCAGACAGCCTGTTGGATTATGAAACATGGCAGCTGGAAAAAGACGGTGTGACTAAAAACGTCACGGTTGAAGCAGGCAAAATGGCCGGTACCGAACTACAGGTTAAGCTGGTCGGTGTTGAGGACAGAGATCAGGCAGAAGCCCTCAAAGGCTATACCATTTTTGTGCCTCGCAGCGCATTTGCCCCGACGGAAGAAGACGAATACTACTGGACGGATTTAATTGGTCTGAGTGTCGTCAACCAAGAACAAGTTGTGTTAGGCACCGTCACCAACCTAATGCAAACCGGTGCCAATGATGTATTGGTGCTCAAAGGTGACCAGGGCCAAGTGTTGATTCCTTTTGTTTCAGCCTACGTTCTGGATGTCAAACTGGCAGAACAAACCATACTTGTGGACTGGGATTTGGATTACTGATGCATATTCAAACCATCAGCATTTTCCCGGAAATGTTTTGCGGTGTAACCGAGTACGGCGTGACTTCTCGCGCACTGAAAGAAGGCATATGGCAGTTTCACGCCATTAACCCACGGCAGTTTGCCGACAATGCCCAAGGCTATATTGACGATCGCCCTTTTGGGGGTGGCCCAGGTATGGTGATGATGGCCGAGCCTTTAGGCAAAGCCATTGAACACGCAAAGTCGCAACACCAAGGTGCAAAAGAAGCCAAAGTCATCTATTTAAGCCCACAGGGCCAGCCTTTAACCCATGCCAAGGTCGCAAGCCTGGCACAAGAAGAAGGCCTGATTTTACTGTGTGGTCGTTATGAAGGCGTCGACGAACGTGTGATTGAACACTATGTTGATGAAGAAATAACCATAGGCGACTTCGTGGTGTCCGGCGGCGAATTGCCCGCCATGATGCTGATGGACGCAGTACTGCGCTTAAAAGAGGGTGTTTTAGGCGATGAGCAATCGGCACAGCAAGATTCTTTTGCCAACGGCCTCTTAGATTGCCCACATTACACTAGGCCCAATGTTTTTAATGGGGTAGCAGTACCCGAAGTGTTACGCTCTGGGAATCATGCCCTCATTGCACAATGGCGACTCAAACAGTCGTTGTCGCGCACTTTAAACCGTCGACCTGAGTTACTCAGCGATCGACACTTAACAAAACAGGAATCTGGTCTCTTGGCGTCATGCCTAGAGGAACAAGATAGCCAATAATAGGAGCAGTATCCATGGATTTAATCCAATTATTAGAGCAAGAAGAAATGGCTCGCTTGAACAAGAACATCCCTACATTTGCACCCGGCGACACCGTTGTGGTTCAAGTGAAAGTAAAAGAGGGTACTCGTGAACGTCTACAGGCTTACGAAGGTGTGGTGATTGCTCGCCGTAACCGTGGCTTGAACAGCTCTTTCATCGTTCGTAAAATTTCTAATGGCGAAGGCGTTGAACGTACGTTCCAACTGTACGCCCCTACTGTAGCCAGCGTTGAAGTAAAACGCCGCGGTGCGGTTCGTCGCGCTAAGTTGTACTACTTGCGTGGCCGTACTGGTAAAGCTGCACGTATTAAAGAAAAATTGCCTGCACGTCGCGTGGCCAAAAAAGCTTAAGTTTGACCAACAGATAAAAAGAAACCACCGCTTGCGGTGGTTTTTCTTTTGCCTGGCGCAAAGGGCCAGCATGCCTGATGCCTACCCCACCGCCCGTAAAAAGCCATGACCATCCAACAGCTCCGGCATCGCCACAATTTCCTCTTCTAGCCCGGCACTCACCAACCAGTGCTTGTCCGGATAGGGCAAGGCATTCAAAAAATACCGAATACAGTTTAAACGCGCCCGCTTTTTGTCATCGGATTTAATCACCAACCACGGTGCCTGATGGGTGTGGGTATGGGCAAACATCACGTATTTGGCCGAAGTGTAGTCGTCCCATAAGTCTAAGGACTGAATGTCGATGGCCGACAGCTTCCAATACTTCAAAGGGTCATCCTTACGCGCCTGGAAGCGTTTTTTTTGCTCTTCTTGGCTCACCGAAAACCAAAACTTAAACACATAAATGCCGCTTTCCACCAGCATTTCTTCAAACACCGGCGCCTGCTTTAAAAACAGCTGATGCTCGGCGTCGGAACAAAACCCCATGACCCGCTCGACCCCGCCGCGGTTATACCAGGAACGATCAAAAAACACCATTTCCCCCGCCGTCGGCAGCTGGGCAATATAACGCTGGAAATACCACTGCTGCCGCTCTTTCTCACTGGGCTTTTCCAACGCCACCACGCGGGCACCACGCGGGTTTAAATGTTCCATAAAACGCTTAATCGTGCCGCCCTTGCCTGCCGCATCGCGGCCTTCAAACAGCACCACCACCCTTTGCCCGGTGTCCTTGACCCAGTTTTGCAGCTTTAATAACTCCATTTGTAAAATAGCCATCTCTTTTTCATAATCTTTTTTACGAATACGAGTACGATAGGGGTATTGG
This sequence comes from Neisseriaceae bacterium, assembly GCA_017989485.1. Classification (GTDB taxonomy): domain Bacteria; phylum Pseudomonadota; class Gammaproteobacteria; order Burkholderiales; family Neisseriaceae; genus JAGNPU01. The sequence goes on along the minus strand of JAGNPU010000072.1, from coordinate 1,034 downwards.
GCCAGCAGCTTCTCTTTGGTCGCGATCGACGCTTTTTTATAAGTTTGTTTCACGTGCATGTCGCTCTCCTCGGATTAGACGTGTCTTTAAAATTCTTCCGACTTATTATTCAATCAATCATACACATGCTAAAATGCCTCGCCTAGCCCCTAATCCCATACCAACGCTATTTTGGCCACTTTCATAAAGAGCTAAACCGTGACGACGCCTTTTTTTGCCCTCCTTGATGACGCCCATCAATCCAGCGCCCGCCTTTACAGCGAATGGCATAGCCAAGTATGGGTGAACGCCGCCGACTTAAACCAAATAGACGAGCAGCTCCAAAAAGGCTGGGCTCAAGGCCTACATGCCTTCTTGGCCTTACCCTATGAGTTTGGGCAGGACTTAATGCAGCTGGGCGAGCAAAACAGCCCCATGACGGTGCACTGGTTTGGCAAGTGCACCCACATGCACAGCGAGGCCGCCATTGCCCACTGGCTGGCACAAAACCAGTCGCCCCACCCCTCAGGCCTGCTCAACCTGCGCAACGACACGCCCAAAGCGCCCTACCTGAAGGACATCGAGGCGGTTCACGCCGCCATTGGCCGTGGCGAAACCTATCAAATCAACTACACCACCCGGCTGTTATTCGATGCCTATGGCTGTCCGCTGACCCTATACCACAAGCTGCGGCAAAAACAGCCAGTGCCCTATGGCCTGGTCGCCCACCTGCCCAATCAGGCACACGAGGGCGAATGGCTATTGTCATTATCGCCGGAATTATTCATTCGCATCGACGACAGCGGCCTGATCAGCACCGAACCCATGAAGGGCACTGCGCCCATACTGGATGACGGCCAAGATGAGGGCCGCGCCGCCGAGCTACAGCAAGACCCCAAAAACCGCGCTGAAAATGTCATGATTGTGGATTTATTGCGCAACGACCTTGGTCGCATCGCCACCACCGGCGGCGTCAGCGTGCCGGAGCAATTTAAGGTCAGCCGCTTTGGCCAAGTGTGGCAGATGACCTCTAAGGTGCAAGCCCACCTGCCCGA
>JAGNPU010000071.1 GCA_017989485.1 Neisseriaceae bacterium | reverse complement strand
GTTTTGCCAATGGTGACGGGGGTGAAAAGCAGCTTCATAATGGATCCTTAGACAGGTCATGTTAAGTCAATAAAGTGTTAGTGATAAAGTACCTGATCATGCCGCATTTGGCCAATGAAAGGCGATGCCTTGGGAAGAAGGGCGGCGTGTTTGTGCGTCATGATGGGCCGTTAAGGCTTCTTTTGACGTAAAAAAACCAGCATGGCTGGCGAGGGTTTAGGGCTGGGTCGTCGTGCTCAGGGGGCGTTCTGTAGGGTCATCGGGTGCCGAGGCTGGGTCGGTCGCGGATTCGGTGCCGCGGCAGACGATGTTGAACATGGGCGGCTGTGCGCCCGTGTTCACCAGGGCAATGGACTCAAACGTCCCGCCACCATCCAAACAGCTTTGAACGACTTGGGCGCAGGCCTCTTGGTCTTCAAACCCAAGGCAGGCTTGGCCCATGCTGTCGGTGGGGACGGCTTCGGTGCCGCCATCGGCCTTAGGCTGACAGGCGGCGACACCGAGGCTAAGCAGTCCAAGCATCAATGGCCTTAAAAACATCATTTTGTTTTTTGGAGCAAATAGTGATCGGCCAATGCCCCGGTAATGGCTTCGCCATTTTGGTCGCGCATTTCGATGCGGTTTTCGGCCACAAAGTATTGGGTTTTATCCGCTTGATCATCCAAAATGACGGTGTTGCCAGCGTCGTTCCAAGTGAACTTGCCTTTGTTGGTGAACGTGGTTTCTTCGCCCGGCTTCACGTCTTTTAGGTACTCGCTGACTTGCTCATAGGTGCCGTCATCGTTTAACACCACCGTGGTTTTGATGCCTTCACAGCTGGCGCAAGGCAACGTGCCGGTGTAGGTGCCGGCCCAGTCCAAGGAGTTTTGCGCATTGTGTTCGGTGTCTTGGGCAACGGTGGGCGTGGCCTGAGTCAGGGTTTCACTAGGGGCCTCAGCAGGGGCAGGGGTTTCTTGGCTACAGGCGCCTACAACAAACAGGCTACCCAATAAGGGGATGATGAATTTATTCATGTCAGTTTCCTTTTGTAAACAGAAGACGGTTAGGCCGCCACGAGTTTATCATAACAGCTTATAAACCATACGGAACTTAGTTAGGACAAACTTGCGGGGCAAAAATTCAGTTAAATGTGGTGACGGTGAAGATTCTGGCCTGATTTAATGCAAAAAATGCGGGGCTAGGCCGCTAACATGATGTGACGTAAGCCCATTTATGCTATAATTTGGGCCTATCTCATCAAGAAAAATATGCTATGACTGATCAAGTTTTTGCCAAAGAAACCATTGCCATTAGTCTAGAGGAGGAAATGCGTCGCTCCTACTTGGATTATGCAATGAGTGTGATTGTGGGGCGTGCGTTGCCGGATGTCCGTGATGGGCTTAAACCCGTACACAGACGCGTGCTTTTTGCGATGCATAAACTCAATAATGATTGGAATCGTGCCTATAAGAAATCGGCCCGTATTGTCGGCGACGTGATTGGTAAATACCATCCCCACGGCGACTCTGCGGTGTATGACACCATTGTGCGGATGGCACAAGATTTCTCTATGCGCTATATGCTGGTCGATGGCCAAGGTAACTTCGGTTCGGTCGATGGCGACAGCGCTGCCGCAATGCGGTATACCGAGATCAGAATGTCTCGGATTGCCCACGAACTTTTAGCCGACATCGACAAAGAAACCGTCGATTTTGGCCCGAACTACGATGGTTCAGAATACGAACCCTTGATTCTGCCGGCCAAAGTGCCTGGCCTATTGGTCAACGGCAGCTCCGGCATTGCCGTGGGCATGGCCACCAACATCCCGCCTCACAATATTAAAGAAACCATTAATGCCTGTTTGGCCCTATTGGCCGATCCAGAGCTGAGCGTGGATGATTTGATCGAACACATTCCCGCCCCAGACTTCCCGACAGGGGCCACCATTTATGGCCTTTCTGGCGTGCGTGAAGGCTATCGTACTGGCCGTGGCCGCGTGTTGATGCGTGCCAAAACCCACATTGAACCCGTGGGCAAAGGCGACAAAGAAGCCATTATTGTGGACGAGATTCCCTATCAGGTGAATAAAGCCAAGCTGCTGGAAAAAATCAGCATCTTGGTGAAAGAAAAGCTGATCGAAGGCATTTCAGACTTGCGTGACGAGTCTGATAAGTCGGGCATGCGCATTTACATTGAGCTGAAGCGTGGCGAAAACGCCGAAGTGGTGCTTAACCAATTGTACAAAATGACCCAGCTGCAAGACAGCTTCGGCATCAACATGGTGGCCTTGGTCGACGGCCAACCCCGCCTGTTGAACTTAAAACAAATTCTGCATGAGTTCTTGCGCCACCGCCGTGAAGTGGTGACGCGTCGGACCCTGTTTGAACTGCGTAAGGCCCGTGATCGCGGTCACGTGTTGGAAGGGCTGGCGGTTGCCTTGTCTAACGTGGATGAAATCATTGCCTTGATCAAATCCAGCGCCACGCCGCCGGAAGCCAAAGCGGGCCTGTTGGCCAAAGCCTGGCGCTCTGGCCTGGTGGAAGACATGTTGAGCCGTGTGGACTTGACCATGGCGCGTCCCGAAGGCGTGGGCCCAGAGTTTGGCCTGAAAGAAGACGGTTATCACTTAACCGAAATTCAAGCTCAGGCCATTTTGGATCTGCGTTTGCAACGCTTGACTGGCCTAGAGCAAGACAAGATTGTGGCCGAATACAAAGACATCATGGACATCATCATGGACTTGTTGGATATTTTGGCCCGCCCAGAGCGCGTGAACCAAATCATCAACGATGAGCTGGTGGCGGTACAAACCCAGTTTGGGGATGAGCGTCGTTCAGAAATCAATCCGTTTGGCGGCGACATTGCCGACGAAGACTTGATTCCACCGCAAGAAATGGTCGTGACCTTAACCCATACCGGTTACATCAAAGCCCAACCGGCCGATGACTATCAGTCACAGCGCCGTGGTGGTCGTGGCAAGCAGGCTGCCGCAACCAAAGAAGAAGACTTTATTGAAACCCTGTTTGTGGCGAATACCCATGACTACCTCTTGTGCTTTACCTCTTTGGGTAAGTGCCATTGGATTAAGGTGTACAAACTGCCTCAGGGCGGTCGTAACAGCCGCGGCCGACCAGTGAACAACGTCTTGGATTTACAAGACGGCGAAAAAATCAGCGCCATTTTGCCGGTGAAGGCCTTTACCGAGAACGAATATGTGTTCATGGCCACGGCCTTGGGCACGGTGAAGAAAACCCCGCTGATTGATTTCTCTCGTCCCCGTACCGCCGGCATTATTGCCCTGGCTTTGGATGAGGGCGACAGCCTGATTGGCGTGGCCAAAACCGGCGGCCAGCACGACGTGATGATGTTCTCTAGTGCGGGTAAGGCCGTGCGCTTTGATGAGAACGACGTCCGTCCTATGGGCCGTACCGCACGTGGCGTGCGCGGCATGAGCTTAACCGACCCAAGCAACCGCGTGATCAGCCTGCTGGTGAGCGATCCCGATGACGAGAGCGGTGCACAGGTATTGACCGCCACCGAAAACGGCTACGGCAAGCGTACGCCCGTGGATGACTACCGTAAGGCCAACCGCGGCACCCAAGGGGTGATCGCGATTGACACCGGCGACCGTAACGGTCAGCTGGTGGCGGCAACGCTGGTGGAAGACTCAGACGACCTGATGTTGATTACCTCCGGTGGCGTGTTGATTCGGACCAAGGTGGATCAGGTTCGTGAAACCGGTCGTGCGGCGCTGGGCGTGAAGCTGATCAATCTGGACGAGAACGAACACCTGGTGAGCTTGACCAAGGTGGCCGAGCCGGAAGAGATTGAGCTGGATGAAGAGGCCTTGCTAGAAGGCGCTGACGATGCTGATGGCGCAGTCGAAACGGGTGGCGATGACGTGCCCGCAGGCGATGAAGAAGTTTAAGCTTTAGGCACCGACAATGACCACATAAAATAGACCCCTCGGGGTCTATTTTTTTATGGCTGCGCCAAAGGGTTAAGCATCGTGGCCGAATGACAGATAAGCCGTTACACGACGGATTGCTTGGTTTTGTACCCTTTCCACGCCAGTTTGAGCGATGGTTAAAATGTCAAAGGCCGACAGAGGAAGCCTTACCAAGAAATCCATGCACTTACAGGCCGTTATTTGACCGTTTATGAGTCGTTTCTAGATGCTTTTTCTATTGGTCATTTGCGTTCTGTTATGCTAGCTTAACGCAGTAAGTCCTTTAATGTTTTGCCTTTTTTTCGGGAGGGATTATGTTTGAAGTGAAACAGGATGAGCGAGGCCATTACGTGACCTTGAGCGAAGGGCAGCTAGCCCAACTAAGCCGCACGCCGGTGGGCGAGGCCTTATTTGACTGCAAGGTGTTGCGTTCGGACTACGTTGGCGGGGCGGTCGGCACCGGGCAGCCATTTTTGGCCGAGGGTGTGGGCCAGCACGTGCTGGTGTTTCAATACAAGGCGCGCCTGTTTGGCTGCCAGAGCGTGGTGCGCCCAGATGAGCTGCCTTGGGATGCAGGCTTTGCGCAGATGGCGCATCAAGTCTATGACCTAGACCGTACCCGTTCGCCTTCTTCTTTATTGCCGCATAAGTATGCGATTAAGGCCTAGGTCTGTCAGCGCGGCACCCGCATGCCACCGGCCACGCCGTGGCGGCTAAACAAGACCTGCCAGAGCTGTAAGTCGCGGGCGCGAAAGGCGCCGGCGCAGGCGTTTAAATAATAGCTGAACATACGCTCAAAGCGGTCGCCGTAGCGCTCAGCCAAGGTTGGCCAAGCCTGTTCAAAGCGATGGTGCCAGGCCATGAGGGTGGGCGCATAGTCGGCCCCAAAATTATGCCAGTCTTCCATGACCAACAGGCCTTCGCTGGCTTTACCTATGTGGGCCATAGAGGGCAGGCTGCCGTTGGGGAAAATATACTTATTAATCCACGGGTCAACTTTGGCCTTGGCCTGATTGGCGCCTATGGTGTGCAATAAAAAAAGGCCATCTGGGTGCAGGTTGCGCTGCACCGTCGAAAAATAGGTTTTGTGGTTTTTGGGGCCGACGTGTTCAAACATACCCACCGACACAATGCGGTCAAATGACTGATTGAGGTCGCGGTAATCCTGTAGGGAAATGGTGACGTCTAGCCCGGCGCAGTGCCGTTGGGCCAAAACTTGTTGCGCTGCAGAAATGGTGATGCCCTGAACGGACACGCCATAGTGGCGGGCGGCATAGGCGGCCAGGCCGCCCCAGCCGCAACCAATGTCGAGCAGGGTTAAGCCTGGGCGTAGGGCCAGTTTTTCACAAATCAGGCGCAGTTTGGCTTCTTGAGCTTGCTCAAGCGTGGTGGCCTGATGCCAGTAGCCGCAGGAGTACTGCATGTGGGGGTCGAGCATGGCGGTGAATAAATCATTGCCCAGATCGTAGTGGGTTTTGCCCACCTGCCAAGCGCGTTTTTTCGACTGTAAGTTGGTTAGCCGTGCGGCGGCCACGCCCAGAATGTCGTGCATTTTGAGGGGTTGCTGCGCGTCTAGACGACTGCGCAATAGGCGTTGGAAAAACAGGTCAAGACGCGCACACTGCCACCAGCCATCCATATAGCTTTCCCCTAGGCCTAAAGAGCCTTCTTTTAAAATGCGTTCAAAAAAACCAGGGTTGAGGACCTGAATGTCGAAGGGACGGTCGCCGTTGATGTGTATGTCGGCATGTTGGAGCAAGGCCTGGCAGCGGCGATACCAATGGTTGTGTTGGTGGCGGGTGTTCATGAGCGACTCCCTCGTGGTTTGGCTGTGTGTGGTTAATTAAATGCGGCAACCGCTATTTTGCACTAGGGTACACCATTTTTTTTGCGCGGTGTGCGGTCGTTCATGGTTGATTTTGTTGAGTTTTTTTAGTATTAAAAGAAGTTTAATAGTCCTGGCCAGAGGCGGCCGACAAGCGCGGCCGCACGGGGTGTTGGGCAAGCAAAAACCCCTAGGGTAACTAGGGGTTTTTGTGGTGGAAACGCGACGGCTAGGCGTCGGCCAAGAGCTCTTTGGCGTGCTCTATCGTGGTCTCTGTCACCACCTCGCCGCCGAGCATGCGGGCCACTTCTTGTACCCGCTGGTCGGCGCTTAAGACGTGGATTTGGCTGACGGTGTGCTCTTTGGTTTCGTGTTTGGCCACCTGCCAGTGTTGGTCGCCGCAGGCCGCCACCTGCGGCAGATGGGTAATGGCCAAGACCTGGTAGTGCTGACCCAAAGATTTTAAAGCCTTGCCCACGATTTGCGCCACGCGGCCACCGATGCCGCTGTCGACTTCGTCAAAAATCAGCGTCGGGACTTTGGTGTACTGGCTGGTGACTACCTGTAAGGCGAGGCTGATGCGCGACAGCTCGCCGCCAGAGGCGACTTTGTTCAGCGCCCTTAAGGGGGCACCTTTATTCATGGCCACCTGGTATTCGACCGACTCAAGGCCGTAAATTTGTGGGTCGTCGAGCGGGTGAAGTGAAATGGCGAATTGGGCGCCGGCCATGGCCAGGTTTTGCATGTGGGCCGTGGTTTCGTCGGCCAGTTTTTGCGCTGCCTCATTGCGTTTTTTGCTCAGTTTTTGGGCAATGGTGTGGTAGCCAGCATAGGCCGCTTCTGCCTGCTGTTCGAGGCCTTCTAAGTCGTTGGCGGCTTCGAGCTGGGCCAGTTCGGCCTGCAGCTGCTGGTATTTTTCGGGTAGGGTTTCCGGTTCGATGCGGTATTTTCGCGCCGTGGTCACCAATTCGTTGATGCGGGCTTCTTTTTTGGCCAATTCGTTGGGGTCGATTTCAATTTGGCCGCTGACGTCCCGCATGGCGTGGGCGACTTCGGTTAACTCAGCCTCGATGGAATTTAATAGGGCCAGGCTTTCTTCAAATTTGGGGTGTACCTGAACCAGAGGACTGATTTTGTTTTGGCATTGATACACCATGCGCAACAGGTTGGCTTCGTCTTCATTCACCGTTTGGGTGACAAATTGCGACGCCTCGATCAGCTCGGCGGCATGGGCAAGCGTGTGGTGGCTTTGGCTCAATTCCGCCCACTCGCCGGCCATCAGGTTGAGCTCAGACAGCTCATTGATTTGCCAAGACAGGCGCTCGCGTTCCACTTCCAGCAGGTCGGATTGGCTTTTGGCCTTGGCCAGGGCCTGCCTTTGCTGTTGCCAAGCCTGATAGGCCAGACGCACGTCTTTGACCAAGGCCTGATTGCCGGCGTAGTCGTCGAGTAGGGCGCGTTGGGTGGCCTCATGGTTGAGGGAGTGGTGGGCGTTTTGGCCGTGGATGTCGATGAGGTGCTCGCCCACGGTTTTGAGCTGGGCCAGGGTCACGGTTTGGTCGTTGATGAAGCTACGGCTGCGGCCTTTGGCATCGATGATGCGGCGGATGGCCAGCTCGCTGTCGCCTTCTTTGAGTAAGCCTTGGTCGATTAACAGGGCCTGCGTGTGCGGCAGCTGGCTGATGTCAAACAGCGCCGAAAACTGGGCGTCTTTGGCGCCGTGCCGAACCTGGCTGTAATCGGCTTTGTCGCCCATTAATAAGCCGAGCGCGTCTAGGGTAATGGATTTACCCGCGCCGGTTTCGCCCGTTAACACGGTGAAACCCGAGTCAAAATCAAGGTGGAGTTTGTCCACAATCACAAAATCAGAAAGCGTAAGCGTCAACAGCATGAAAAGTCCTAAACTAGGCGTTCACCCCAATGGAGTTTTTGGCGTAAGGTGCCATAATAGTTGTAGTCGAGCGGGTGTAAAATACGCAGGCTATTTTGGTAGCGCTGGATGAAGATGCGGTCTAGCTCATCTAAGTCGTATAGGGATTGGCCGTCAAAATGGATGCGGGTGTCTATGCCCTTGGTCAGCAACACCTCAACCTTACATGTGTCGGGAATGGCGATGGGGCGATTGTTCATGGACTGTGGGCAAATGGGCACCATGGTCATGGCCGGCAGCGTGGGGTGAAGACTAGG
>JAGNPU010000355.1 GCA_017989485.1 Neisseriaceae bacterium | reverse complement strand
CGCCAAATGCGGCATTCAGATAGTAAAACATTGACCACAAAGTCAAAATTGACGCAACCAGCATCAAAACATTGCCCAAAATAAGCAGGTTAATTCCGAAGAAAGATTCAGAACCGATCAACAACAGCACAATGGCCACCATTTGGGCGGTGGTTTTGATCTTGCCAATTTGCGCCACGGCGACGTTGTTGCGCTTGCCCATTTGCGCCATCCACTCTCTTAAAGCAGAGATGGTGATCTCGCGGCCGATGATGATCATGGCCATGACCGCATAGGTACGGTCTAAGTCGACCAGCAAAATCAGCGCCACGGCGACGATGAGCTTGTCGGCAACGGGGTCTAGAAAGGCCCCGAACGAGGTGGCCTGGTTCCATTTACGCGCCAGATAGCCATCAAACCAATCGGTGATGGCGGCAATGGCAAAAATACCGGCCCCCAACCAATTGGCCAGCTCTGGCTTAATCCAGTGTTCCGGCAAGTAAAACAAGGTGGCAAAGACTGGGATTAACAACACCCGAACCCAGGTCAATACAATGGGAAAATTCAGTGGCATGATGTCCAACCTATTCGTTTTTGTCTCTCAAAGTTACGCATGTAACGCTTCATAAATCTTCTCGGCCAAAGCCGGGCTAATGCCTTCTACCTGGGCCAGGTCATCGGCGCTGGCCGCTGCCACGCCGCGTAGCCCACCAAAGCGCGCCAGCAGGCGCTGACGCCGCTTGGTGCCCACGCCGGGGATGCTTTCCAAAGAGGAAGTCACCCGCGCCTTGGCGCGCTTGGCCCTATGGCCTGTAATCGCAAACCGATGAGACTCATCACGAACGGTTTGTAATAGGTGTAAAGCCGGATGATGGTGAGGCAGTTGCATCACTCTATTGGTGTCCGGCAAAATCAGTTCTTCAAGGCCTGCCTTACGCTCAGGACCCTTGGCCACGCCCACCAGGGGGATGTGTAGGCCCAACTCGGCCCATACCCCTAAGGCCATGCTGATCTGGCCTTTACCGCCGTCTATGACGACCAGGTCGGGCCATTTGCCCTCGGCCTGGGTGCCGGCAACGGCAGCAGCCTCTGTTTGCGCCTGTAGTTTACCATAGCGACGGGTCAAAACCTCACGCATGGCCGCATAATCATCGCCGGCCTTGGCCGTTTCGATGTTAAAGCGTCGATATTCGCTCGGCTGCATGGCCCCTTGATCGTAAACCACGCAGGAGGCAACGGTGGCCTCACCCAGCGTGTGGCTGATGTCAAAACACTCTATGCGCTGCAAGTCATCCATTTGCATGATCTCCGCCAAAGCCGCCAGCCGCGTTTGTTGGTGGCTGCTTTGCGACGACTTCTGATGGATGGCCAAGCGCGCATTTTGTTCCGCCATGCTCAACCAAACTTTACGGGCGCCCACGGTTTTGTGCACAAATAATATTTTTTTATTGGCATCTGTTGTTAATGCCTCACACAGGCTGTCGGGCAAGGGCCGATTGGTCAACAACATGTCGGGCTTGGGCTTGCCCAAATAGTGTTGGGCCACGAAAGCATTCAGATAATCCGATACGTCGGGCACTTCTTCTTGGAGTACCTTAGGGAAAAAACTTTTGTCGCCCACGTGGCGGCCGCCGCGAATGCTGACCCAATGCACGCACACCAGGCTGGCGTCGGCCACCACGGCCAGCACGTCGCAGTTTTTCACCCCATACTGGGTATTGGATTCGACAAACTGGGTTTCTTGCACCCTGCCCAAGGCCTGTAGCTGATCGCGGTACTTGGCCGCCTCCTCAAACTGCAGGCCAGCAGACGCGGTTTGCATTTTCTGGTTCAGGCGCTCGGACAGCTCATCGGTCTTGCCCTGTAAAAAGGCGGCGGCTTCCGACACGCTGTCGGCGTAGTTTTCGGCAGAAATATGGCCCACGCAGGGGGCGGAACAGCGTTTGATTTGGTACAGCAGGCAGGCACGGTCGCGGTGCTGAAACACCGAGTCCTCGCAGGTGCGCAGCTGAAACACTTTTTGCAAGATCTGGATGCTGTCACGCACGGCATAGCTGTTTGGATAAGGCCCAAAATACTGGTGGTGTTTTTTGAGGCTGCCGCGGTAATACGCCATTTGCGGAAAAGGATGGTCGCTTAAGATTAAATAAGGATAGCTTTTGTCGTCCCGAAACAAAATATTGTATTTAGGGGCCAACGCCTTAATCAGGTTGTTCTCCAGAATCAGCGCCTCGGCCTCTGAACGGGTGACGGTGACGTCGATGCTCGCGACCTGCTTGACCATTAGCAAAATGCGGGGCGACAGGTCGGTCTTTTGAAAATAGCTGCTGACGCGGCGCTTAAGGCTGATGGCCTTACCCACGTACAATACCTGCCCTGCCTGATCCAGCATTCGATAAACGCCTGGCAGGTTGGGCAGCGTGGCTAAAAATTCTTTAATGTGAAACGTTTCATGTTCAAGCAAGAGACTTCCTTCATTCACCAAATCACTCCGATGCCTTATTGTAGCGGTTTTTCAAGCAAAAGGCTTTACCCTTCACGCGCCCAAAATGCCGGCATAAAACCCTTCAGCCTAGGCCAAA
>JAGNPU010000070.1 GCA_017989485.1 Neisseriaceae bacterium | reverse complement strand
CCGAAGACGTGGCCCGACTCGGCGGCCAGGCCAAGGTCAATCCGCCCATCCGTGCCCAACAGGAACGTGAAGGCCTATGGCGCCACCTCGCCGCCGGCCACATCACCGTGGTGTCGACCGACCACGTCAGCTGGTCGCTAGACCGTAAAACCCATGCCAATATTTTTGACAACGCCTCCGGTGCGACCGGCCTGGCCCTGCTGTTGCCGTTGATGATAGACGGCGCGGCCAAACGGGGCATTTCTCTGACCCGCATTGCCCAAGTGTTGGCGTACAACCCTGCCCGCCTATTTAGCCTGCAACACCAAAAAGGCGCCCTCGAGCTGGGCCGTGATGCCGATCTGGCGATTGTGCGCAAAGCCCCTTACGTTTATGACGCCAAGGCCAGCAGCCACAACTACGTTGACTGGAGCCCCTACGATGGTCGTGAAATCGACTATCAGGTCAGCGCCACCATGATTCGTGGTGAGTGGGTATTCAAAGACGAACAGGTATTAAGCGAACCGGGCTTTGGCCAGTTTGTTCGCCCTGTACACACGGAGGTCACGGCATGAGCCACATCAACACAGAACGGTATTGGCAACAGCTGATGACCCTAGGGCAAATCACCGACCCGAATCAGCCCTTTACGCGCCGCTCGTTCAGCGACTTATTCTTACAGGGCCGCGCCTGGTTGACCGAACAAATGCAGGCGGCAGGCCTCACCGTCCACGTCGATGCCGCAGGGAATTTAATTGGCCGCAAGGCCGGTAAAAACCCAGCATTGGGCTGTATTATGCTCGGCTCTCACAGCGATTCTGTGCCGTCTGGCGGTCGCTTTGACGGCATTGCCGGCGTCATCGCCGCCCTAGAGTGTGCGCAAGCGTTACACACCCACGGCATTATGCTGAATCACGATTTGGAAATTGTCGATTTCCTGGCCGAAGAGCCTAGTGAATGGGGCGTCTCCTGCGTCGGCAGTCGCGGCCTGTGTGGCCATTTAAGCCCGGAGCTGTTGCGTACGCCCCACCCTAAAACCCAAGAACCCTTGGCCGATGCCTTGGCCCGTATGGGCGGCGACGCCAACCAATTACAGGTACGCAAAGACGTGGCGGCCTTTTTAGAGCTGCACATTGAACAAGGCTTGGTCTTGGAACAAACCAAGGTCGACATTGGCGTGGTCACCGGCATCGTCGGCATCATTCGTTTGAGCATGACGTTTCAAGGCCAGGCGGCCCACGCGGGCACCACCCCAATGACCTTACGCCAGGATGCCTTAACCGCGGCGGCCAACACCATTGTGGCCGCGCAACGGCTGGCTTCGACCATGGCCGCCCGTGAAGCAGGCTATTTTGTCGCCACCTGTGGCCAAGTACACAACCACCCTAACGCCAGCAACGTGGTGCCGGGGCGGACCCAAATCGTGTTCGACATCCGCTCGGACACCCGTGGCTGGATGACTGAATTCGTCGCCGCCATGGAGACCGTCGCCAACGAGCAGGCTCAGGCCGCCAAAGTCGCCTTGACCCAGTTTGAGCGCCTAACCGACACCTACCCCATGGCCTGCGACGAAGCCTTAATGCAACACATCGAAGCCGCCACCACAACCTTGGGCCATAGCCAACAGCGCATGCCCAGCGGCGCCGGTCATGATGCGGCCTTTTTGGCCTTGGTTGCCCCCAGCGCCATGGTGTTTGTGCCCAGCGTGGCGGGCAAAAGCCACTGTCCAGAAGAGTGGACCGACGAAGCAGACTTAAGTAAAGGCGTGGCCGTATTGATGCAGGCCGTATTGAACGTAGACGCAGCGGCCAATTGAGCCGCTGCCAGTAGAAAAAAGGAGAAGTAATATGGCTAGGGTATTAACCTTACAAGACGTAGAGTTCGCCATCCGTGGTGGCTCAGTATTTGCCTGCGGCGGGGGTGGCTGGGTCGCCCACGGGCGTGAATTAGGCACCATGGCCGTCACCATAGGCCGCCCTGAATTGGTCAGCCTCGACGAAGTGGCGGACGACGCGTGGATTGCCACCGCAGCGGCGATTGGCGCCCCCGGCGGGCTGACCGACTGGGAAATGTTGGGTATGGACTATGTCAAAGCCGCTTCGCTGTTGCAAGAAGCCCTAGGTGAACAACTGTATGGCCTAATCATTGGCCAAAACGGCATGTCGTCCACCATGAATGCATGGCTGCCCTCTGCCGTTTTGGGGACTAAAGTCATCGACGCCGTTGGCGACATTCGCGCCCATCCTACCGGTGACATGGGCTCGATTGGCATGGCCAACTCACCAGAACAAATGATCCAAACCGCCGTCGGCGGCAACCGCGCCAACAACCAATACATTGAGTTGGTGACCCGCGGCGCGACGGCGAAAGTATCGCCCATTTTACGCAAGGCATCAGACATGTCCGGCGGCTTTATTGCCAGCTGTCGTAACCCTTTGCGCGCCGAATACGTGCGCCGCAATGCGGCCTTAGGCGGCATATCGAAAGCCTTGAGCCTAGGCCAAGCCATCATGGCCGCCGAACCCAAGGGCGGCAACGCCGTGGTCGACGCCATCTGCCAGGCCACTGAAGGCAGCGTGATTGCTTCGGGCACCGTCAGCGCCAACACCTTGCGCTACACCGACGAAGCCTTTGACGTGGGCGTCATCGAAGTGGGTACGGGCGCAAACCTAGTGCGCATCCACGTGATGAACGAACACATGGCGGTCGAGAACGCCCAGGGCGACCGACTGGCCACCTATCCAGACGTGATCACCACCCTAAACCGCGACGGCCAGCCCATTAGCGCCGGCCAGGTTCACGTCGGCATGGAGATTTTGGTGCTGCACGTGGCCAAACAGCATTTGCCGCTGTCGTCTAGCGTGGTTGACCCCAGCGTCTACCCCCATGTCGAAGCCACTTTGGGCATTAATCTAAGCGACTACGCCTTAACATCTTAAGCACAAAAGCCCTGTTAAAAGGGCGCCTATAAAGGACAGAATATGAGCCGTACATTTACCGTCACCGGTGGCCAAACCTTACGCTGCCGCGGTTGGCGTCAAGAGGCGCTGTTGCGCCTATTAGAAAACGTGTTGGCCGTGGGCGAAGACCCTGAGCAGCTGATTGTGTATGCCGCCATGGGCCGCGCCGCGCGCAACTGGCCGAGCCATGACGCCATGGTCAACGCCCTCACCAACATGACCGAAGACTACACCCTGATTGTGCAATCGGGTAAACCCATCGGCCTATTGAAAACCCACAGCAAAGCCCCCTTGGTCATCATGGCCAACTGCAACGTGGTTGGCCAATGGGCCAAGGCCGAAGTGTTTTACGACTTAGAGAAAAAAGGCTTGATCTGCTGGGGCGGCCTCACCGCCGGTGACTGGCAGTACATCGGCTCTCAGGGCGTGATTCAGGGCACGTATGAAATTTTCAGCCGCATCGCCGAACGTCATTTTGACAACGACTTGGCCGGCCGCTTTATTCTGACCGCTGGCCTAGGCGGCATGGGCGGCGCCCAACCTTTGGCTGGGTACATGGCCAAGGCCGCCACGCTGGTGGTGGAAATCGATTCAGAGCGGATAGAAAAACGCCTGAGCATCGGCTACTTACAAAAGCGCGCCGACACCCTAGATGAAGCCTTGGCCTTAATCCAAGCCGCACAGGCCAAAAAAGAAGCCATCTCGGTTGGCCTGTTGGGCAATGCCGCCGACGTGTATCCCGAACTGGTGGCGCGTGGCATCACCCCCGACATCGTCACCGACCAAACCTCGGCCCATGACTTAGTGTATGGCTATGTGCCACAAGGCTACGACATGGCCACGATTAAACACATGCGCGAACACGATCACCCCACCCTAATGGCGGCCAGCCTGGCCAGCATCAAGGCCCATGTGACCGCCATGTTGGCGTTTCAAACCCGCGGTGCCATTGTGTTTGACAACGGCAACCTGATTCGCACCCACGCCCACAATGCCGGGGTCAGCAACGCCTTTGACATCCCGGTGTTTACCGAAGCCTTTTTGCGGCCGCTGTTTTGCCGTGCCATCGGCCCGTTCCGCTGGGTGGCCCTGTCCAACAATCCGCAAGACATTGCCACGATTGACGACTACATCATGACCCGTTTTCCTGACAACAAAATTGTCACCAACTGGATTGAGCTGGCGCGCACCTCGGTGCCGTTTGAAGGCCTGCCGGCACGCATTGCCTGGCTAGGCCATCAAGAGCGTACCGATTTGGCCCTGGCGGTGAATGAGATGGTGGCAGACGGTCGTCTTGAGGCCCCCATTGCCTTTACCCGAGACCACTTGGACGCCGGCGCCATGACCCACCCCAACATCATGACCGAAAACCTCCTCGATGGCTCCGACGCCATTGCCGACTGGCCATTGATTAACGCCATGGTGAACTGTGCGTCCCAGGCCGACTTGGTGGCCATTCACTCCGGCGGCGGTGGCTACAGCGGCTACATGACGTCGGCCGGCGTGACCGTCATCGCCGACGGCACCGAGGCCGCCGCAGAACGCCTGCAGCTAAGCATGACCAACGACACCAGCCTGGGCGTGATGCGCTACGCCGACGCCGGCTATCCGGAAGCCTTAGATGAGGCCATGAACAAAGGGCTACATTATATTTCTTTAACCGATTAACCCGCAGGACTGCCGCACACACGTTAGTAAATAGAGACCAGAACAGAGGCCCTTAACCTTAAGGGCCTCACAATAAAAAATAATGCATGGCCGAGGAGAATCTCAATGAACACCACCCCCGCACCGGCCCACAAGCCGGCCCAAAGTCCCCGCAAGGCCGTCGCCGCCGCATCCGTCGGCAACGCTTTAGAATGGTATGACTTCAGCGTATTTGCCTTTTTTGCCACCTATATTGGCCACAGCTTTTTCGTCGAGGGCGATGAAACATCGGCCCTAATCAAAACCTTTTTGGTGTTTGCCGTCGGCTTTATTGCCCGACCGCTAGGCGCCCTATTCCTAGGCTTATATGGTGACCGCGTCGGCCGTAAAGCCGCCCTCACCTTGACCATTAGCCTCATGGCCGTGGGGACCTTCATCATCGCCGTGGCCCCGCCGCTGTGGATGATCGGCGCCGGTGCGCCGCTGCTGTTGCTGGTGGGCCGCTTGCTACAAGGCTTTTCTGCCGGTGGCGAAATCGGTGGCGCGACGGCCTTTTTGGTCGAGTCTGCCCCCGCCGACAAAAAGGCCAGCTACGCGGCTTGGCTACAGGCCAGCATGGGCATTTCCAATATTTTGGCGGCCCTGGTGGGCGTGGGCGTGACCGCTTTTTTCACCGAACCCGAAATCCAACAGTGGGCCTGGCGCCTGCCGTTCATCATTGGCCTGTTGATTGTGCCCGTGGGCATTTACATTCGTCGTAACCTAGACGAAACGCCAGAGTTTCAGGCCCAGCTAGACCTGCCAAACAAGGAACACACCCCGCTGTTCGACATCGTGCGCCGCTACCCACAGCATTTATTGTATGGTGCCATGTTCTCTATTTTGTGGACGGTGTGCGTCTACGCCCTCATCATTTACATGCCGACTTATTACACCTCTAGCGTGGTGGGCTTAGGCTTTAGCAAAAACCAAGCCTTTACCGCCTCGCTGATTGGCAACATTTTCATGGTCATTGGCTGCTTGGTTTCTGGCCGCTGGGCCGACAAAATTGGCATGAGCAAAGTGTTGCGCGGGAGCGCCATGGTCTTAATGGTCGGCAGCTATCCCTTGCTGATGTGGCTGCATCAGTCGCCGACGATGGGCACCTTAATCATCGTCCACATTTTGTTTTGCCTGATGGTGGCGGCCTTTTCTGGCGTGGCCCCATCGGCGCTGGCCAGTATTTTCCCGGTTGAAGTGCGCTCTACCGGCATGGCCGTGGCTTATAACGTGGCGGCGATTTTCTTTGCCGGCTTTACCCCAGCCTTATTGACCTGGGCCACCAGCTACAACGTGATGGCACCGTCTTTATATCTGGCCGGCGCCTGCGTGATTGCCTTAATCGCCCTGCGTAAAATGTTTCACCTGCCCGACCCACCTGCCCGAGCCACATCACATGGTCAAACGTAATTCAATCAGCACCGTGGCCCAGCTCAAGCGTTTAGAATTTGTGACCTTGAGCAGCTACCTGTCGGTGTGCCGCACCCACAGCCCCAGCGCCAGCGCCCAGCTTTTAGGGGCCTCTCGCTCGGGCGTGAGTGAACGGCTGAGCAAGCTGGAACAGGGCTTAAACATTCCCCTGTTTGAGCGCGCCCACAAAAAACTATACGTCAATGAGCAGGGGCTGAAGCTGGGCAAGTATATTTTGCCCATGCTGCTGCTGGAACAGTTTGCCCACCAGTGTGCTCAGGATCAGCCGCCCTCAGTGCAGTGGTTGAGCGTGCGCCTGCCGCTGCGGTTTTACGGCGGCCCACTCACCCATGCCTTAGAGGTAGCCCTGCGGCACTGCCAACGGCACTACCCGTATATTTTGGTGTGGCCACAGCCGCTAGACAGCTATGACGTGCGCCAAACCAACGACACCCAATGGCAGCCGCCATGGTCATTGCTCGGCGAAATCAGCATAGACTGGACCACCCAAGACGACGAGGCACAGCCCGCCATGCCGCAAGGCCACTGGTGTGTGTTAAGCCACGTCGACTCAGGCCTCAGCCACCATTTACACCCTGGTGATTTACAGGCCCTCAAGCTGGATCTGCCGCGCATGCCGTGGCTGTTATTGCAGCAAATTGCCGCGGTCACCGCCGCCGCCACCTGGTCGTTTGAACACATTAGCCAAGACTATCGCCAGCTCATGAGCCAGCCCAACCCCGAGCAGCGCATGATATTGGTCAACAGCCTGTTGCTCGATCCTGAAATCATGGCACCCGACTGGCAGGTCAGCCGCATCGACCATTTGCCGGTGGCCACCTTACACACCCAAACCAATGGCCACCACCCCATCGTGGCCGAATTTGAACAGGCCTTTCGTCAAGCCCTCGCCAGCAGCAGCCCAAACGACAGCCTGGTGTGGCCCACCCAAACCCAGCTCAAGCACTGGCATTACCTCTACCAAACCATACATTCAGGCTCGATCAGCGCCGGCGCGCAAGCGCTGTTCATGTCTCAGCCCGCCCTCAGCGTCCAGCTGAAACAGCTAGAGCAAGCCCTAGGCAGCCAATTACTGGAACGCGGCATGGGGGTGAGGCAGCTGGTGGTGACGCCTTTTGGCCAATTATTTTACGAGCTGTGTCAGGGCATGAACGACGCCCATTTGCGCCTGCTGGATTACAGCGAAGGCCAACGCCTTAACCAGCAGAAACACCTGTCCCTAGGCGTTCTGCCCAGCGTCGACAACAAAAGCACGCTGCTGCAGCTGATTGCCAATCAGGTCACCGCCTGGCAGCAAAAAAACCCACAGGTGTTTTTGGAAATTGTGGAAGAGCGTCATCGTTACTTGGTCGACGCCTTACGCAGCCAGGCTTTACACCTGGCCATCATCGAGGCGGATTCGCCTTGGGTGACTCATTTGCCGCTGTTGGCCCCCGAGGCGATGGGACTGGTGCTCAGCACCGAACACCCGAATGCCGGCGTCACCCAGCTGGATTGGTCACAGCTGGGCGACTATCCGCTGGTATTGCCCCGTAAAGGCAACGGCATGCGCCTCATCATCGACCAACACTGCCTGAGCCTAGGCCTGACCCTGCGCCCTGCGCTGGAGTCAGACAGCCTCAACATCAACCAATTTTGGTTAAGAGAAGGCCGCTACGCCTCTATTTTGCCCAAATCAGCCGTGTCACAGCTGATCGAGCAAGGCAAAGTCGTGTTTATCGCGCTGGCCCCGACCCTAAACCGAGTATTACGGGTCGCCCACCTCAGCCATCGTGTGCTCAGCCCTACCGAGCAAAGCCTCATCCAATGCTTATTAGAAGCCGCCGGCCCGCAGCAACCCAACTCTCATAACTAAAATAATCCCAATAAGGAATAGAGATGAACCGTTTACTAT
>JAGNPU010000354.1 GCA_017989485.1 Neisseriaceae bacterium | reverse complement strand
ACCTATTATTCATACACGGTGCCGGCGGCAGCAAGGCCAAATGGCGGGCGCTGGCCCCATATTTTAAGGGCAATGACGTTGATTTTATCGATTTGCCGGGGCATGGCGACAATGCCGAAGGCCTGTGCCACAGCATTGAGGACATGGCCGAATGGCTACAGAAAAAAATTCAGGCCAACACCATTGTGGTCGGGCATGCCATGGGCGGCCTGGTCGCCCTGGCCTTGGCGGCCAAAAACCCGCGGGTGAAGGGCGTGGTGTTGGCGGCGAGTTTTTACGAGCTGCCCCTGTCGGAAAACGCCAGGCTAAGCTTGTCGCCCTCGGCCTGTCCTGATAGGGTGTTTGACGAGGCTTACGCACCAACCCTCCCTGCGGCCTTGCTGGCAGAGGAACGGGCGGCGTGTCAGGCCGTTGGGCCGGAGGTGTTGGCGGCCGATTTGCGGGTGTGCGCCGAGCATCATTCGGGGCAGCAGCACCTGCGGGCCTTAACCGTGCCGGTATTGTCTATTTCGGGCGCAAACGATAAGGTGTTGCCCGACAATGCCGCCGTGGCTTTAAGCAATGCCTACGGTCAGACCGAAAACCACATTTTGTTTGGGGTGGGCCACCACGTCATACTGGAAGCGCCCTTGGCCTGTGCGCAGGCCATACTGGCCTTTGCCCGCAGTACCCGCCAAAAATTAAAAAATCAGGAGCAGCGAGAATGTTGTTAATCAATCATGAATGGCGTGCCGCCAGCAATGGCGCCACGTTTGAGGTGTTTAACCCGGCCAATGGCGAGGTTTTGGGGACGGTGGCCGACGCCACGCCAGAGGACGCCCTCGCGGCCATAGACGCTGCGGTTTTGGCCTTTAAAGGCTGGGCCAAGCAAACGGCTTATGCACGCTCGGCAGTGTTATACCGCGCGTATGAGCTGATGTTGGGCCAAAAAGAGGCCTTGGCCAAATTAATGACGCAAGAACAGGGCAAGCCGCTAAAGGCGGCGCGCAATGAGGTGCAGTATGCGGCCGACTTCTTATTGTGGTTTGCCGAAGAGGGCAAGCGGGTTTACGGCGACGTCATCCCCTCGGCGCGTGCCGATCAGCGCTTTATGACCTTGAAGCAGCCCTTAGGCGTGGTGGTGGCGATTACGCCGTGGAATTACCCCATTTCGATGATTACCCGTAAGCTGGCACCGGCTCTGGCCGCCGGCTGTACCGTGGTGTTAAAGCCGGCGGAAGAAACGCCGCTGTGCGCCCGTGCCGTGGTGGACATTTTATTGGCCGCTGGGCTACCGGCCGGCGTGGTCAACGTGGTCAACAGCAGCCGACCGGACGTCATCGGCGAGGTGTTGCTCAGCCACCCTAAGGTGAAGAAAATCACCTTTACCGGTTCGACCGAGGTCGGTAAAGCGATTGCGGCCAAGGCGGCTTTACAGGTCAAAAACGTGTCGATGGAATTGGGCGGCCATGCGCCCTTTATCGTGTGTGCCGATGCCGATCCCGAACATGCGGCCAAAGGCTTGGCCTTGGTGAAGTTTTTGAATACCGGGCAGGCCTGCATTAGCCCGAACCGCGTCTTCGTCCATCGGCGCCTGATGGCCCAGTTCGTCGACACATTATTGCTCAGAACCAGCAAGTTAAAGGCAGGCAGTGGCTTTGACGAGGGCGTCAGCATTGGCCCCTTGGTGAATCAGGCCGCCCTGGACAAGGTGTCGGCACAGGTGGCGGACGCCAAGGCCAAGGGGGCCAAGCTGATCTTGGGCGGCAAGCGCTTAACCGATCATGGTTTGGACCAGGGGCATTATTATGCGCCGACGATTTTGACCGACGTGACGCCAGAGATGTTGATTTACCGTGAGGAAACCTTTGGTCCGGTGGTGGCCATCGTCGCCTTTGATGACGACGATGACGTGATCGAAATGGCCAATGACACCCAGTATGGCCTGGCCGCCTACGTTTACACCAATCGCTTGGGGACGGCGTTGCGGGCGTTTGAAGACTTAAATTTTGGCATCGTCGGGATTAACGACATTAACCCCACGGCCGCTGCCGCCCCTTTTGGCGGTGTGAATGAAAGTGGGCTGGGACGAGAAGGCGGACAAGAGGGCATTTATGCCTATTTACAAACCAAGCTGGGTGGGTTTTCTATTTAAAGGTTGATGTGTGTTGGGACGTTTGGCGTAAAAAGGTGAGGAGACTCATGTTTTTACGCTTTTTTTTGTCGTGCCGGTGGCGATGTACCCGGTGAGGTTGCCTGAGTGTTGCATTTTATCTACGGGTGTGTCGCGTGCACAAGAGGGGGCAGTGTCGCTTCAAAAGCCTTGTGGTGGCGGGTATGCCTAGCCTTTAGGATTATTCATTTGGGCTGGTGGTTGAAATGGGGTTTGTTTTTGAGCCGTCATGACGCTTTGTTGCCAGTCTACTCATAATAGCTTATTCTTATTGTCATAATAGTATGTCACATTTTATGGGTGGCAACAGCAGCTGACAGGACGATTAGCCAGCCCTTTGATTCGGGTGGTGGAGGAGTGCGGCTTGATTTAGCACAAATGATTATTTTAATGAATAGTTTCTTTTTAGAATATA
>JAGNPU010000069.1 GCA_017989485.1 Neisseriaceae bacterium | reverse complement strand
AGAGAGAAAAGAGACCCGCATGAGCATCATCAATAAACCCATCTTCCAAAACCAAGCCTACATCAACGGCGCCTGGGTGGCCTCTGCCGCTGCGGCCACGATAGACGTGTTCAATCCGGCCGATCAGTCGCTGATCGCCACCATTCCTGCGTTGACCACGGCGCAGGTTGCCGAGGCGGTGGCGGCGGCGGAAGCGGCCCTGAAACCATGGCGGCAGTTGGCCATGACGCAGCGTGCCAACATTCTGAAAAAATGGTTTGCCCTCATCATGCAGCATCAGGACGACCTGGCCGAAATCATGACGGTAGAGCAGGGCAAGCCGCTGCAGGAGGCCAGAGGCGAAATCGCCTATGCCGCCAGCTTTATTGAATGGTTTGCCGAAGAAGGCCGCCGCATGTATGGCGAAACCATTCCCGCGCCCAGCGCCGACAAGCGCATGTGGACCCAGCGCGAGCCCGTAGGCGTGTGCGTGGCGATCACGCCGTGGAATTTCCCTGCCGCCATGATTACCCGTAAGGTGGCGCCTGCCCTGGTGGCCGGCTGTACCATGATTGTGAAGCCGGCCCAAGAAACCCCGTTCACCGCCTTGGCCTTGGTGCATCTGGCCGAGTTGGCGGGCGTGCCTAAGGGGGTGTTAAACGTGGTGACGGGCAAGTCGGCCGACATCGTGCCGGTGCTGACCGACAGCCCCGTGGTGAAGAAGGTCAGCTTCACCGGCTCGACGCCGGTGGGGGCGCTGCTGATGGCGCAAAGTGCGCCGACCTTGAAGAAAATGTCGCTAGAGCTGGGCGGCAACGCGCCGCTCATCGTGTTTGCCGACGCCAACTTAGACGTGGCGGTACAGGGCGTCATGGACAGCAAGTTCAGAAATGCCGGTCAAACCTGCGTGTGCAGCAACCGCATTTTTGTGCACGCGTCGATTTATGAGGCTTTTGTGGCCAAGCTGGTGAGCAAGGTCGCCGCCCTGCGCGTGGGCAACGGCCTGACGGCGGGCGTCGACATTGGGCCCTTAATCAACCCAAAAGCGGTGGCCAAAATTCAGGCCCACATTGCCGATGCCGTGGCGCTGGGCGGTGAAGTCGTGGTCGGCGGCAAGGTGGCTAAGCTGGGGGGCAACTTCTTTGAGCCGACGGTGATTCAACACGCCCACGACGACATGCTGTGCTTTCGCGATGAGACGTTTGCGCCGTTGGCCCCCATTTTTAAGTTTAGCGACGACGACGAAGTGGTGGCGCGTGCCAACAACACCGAATTTGGCCTGGCGTCTTATATTTTTACCGAGAGCCTGAACCGCACCCTGGCCGTGTCTGAGGCGCTGGCCTACGGCATGGTGGGGATTAACACCGGCCTGATTTCAACCGCAGAAGCCCCTTTTGGTGGCGTCAAGGCGTCCGGCCTTGGGCGTGAAGGCTCTAAGCATGGCCTAGACGAATACACCGAGCTGAAGTATCTGTGCATGGGCAACGTGCCGCCTGCGCGCTAGGCCCTGCTTCATTATTAAAAATTATTTATAAAATCAACGAGGAGTCATACATGGAGACCACCCCAACCACTGCCCACTATTCAGGCATTGCCGGTAAAACCGTGTTCATCACCGGTGCCGCTGCCGGCATCGGCCTGTCTTTGGCCACGGCCTTTGCTAAGGCCGGCGCCAAGGTGTTTATGGTCGATTTCAACCCCGAGGCCTTAAGCCTTGCGGTGGCGGGTCTGGCTGGCCACGCGGTACAAGGCCACGTGGCCTCGGTCACCGACGATGCCGCCGTCAGGGCAGCCTTTCAAGCCTGTCACGACGGCTTCGGCCCCGTGGACGTGCTGTTTAACAATGCCGGCATTTCCCTGAATAAGCCGTCGCTAGACATCGGCCTAGACGAGTGGCGCCGCTGCGTCGACGTCAACCTCACCAGCCTGTTTTTGTGTTCGCAAGAGGCGGCCAAGCACATGCGCGCCAGCGGCAGCGGCGTGATCATCAATACCGCCTCTATTTGGGGCCTGTCGACCTCGGCCGAACGCACGGCCTACTGCACCACCAAGGCGGGCGTGGTGGCCATGACCAAGTGTCTGGCGGCCGAGTGGGGCCAGTTTGGCATCCGCGTTTTGGCCTTGGGGCCCGGCTACACGCGCACGGCGCTGGTGGAAAAGCTGGCCCAGGCCAACACCTTAGACGTGGCCGACCTAGAGCGCCGTACGCCCTTGGGCCGCCTGGCCGAGCCGGATGAGATCGCCGAGCTGGCGCTGTTCCTGGCCTCGGATGCGGCCAGATTCATGACCGGACAAACCCATTTAATCGATGGCGGCTGGGACGCCAACGGTTTCCAATAAGCAAACCCCCACATCAAGCGCAAGACCAAGCAAGGATGAATAAGGAAAGAAACGCCATGTCAAAAAAAACCACTCTTCAACCCGCCAGCAGCTGGGTTGAACTCAAAACCACCCAGGCAGACTGGGACCAGGCCGACGCCCCTCTATTGGAAAGCATGCTCACCCAACTGCACGTGGTGCGTGCATTTGAAGAGAGCGTCTTGGAACTGGCCGGTGAAGGCCTGGTGCACGGGCCAGCCCACTCCAGCATTGGCCAAGAGGGCGGCGCCGTGGGCTCGATTATTTCATTGACCGCGGCCGACCAGGTCAACGGGTCACACCGCGGCCACCATCAGTTTTTGGCCAAGGCCTTAACCTATTTGCGTCCCGACGGCATGAAGGCCGCGGACGCCTTTGGTGCCGACGTGGAAAGCCTGTTACAGCGCACGCTGGCGGAAATTCTGGGTCTGGCCCAGGGCTTTTGTAAGGGCCGCGGCGGTTCCATGCACCTGCAGTGGATAGAGGCCGGTGCCCTAGGCACCAACGCCATCGTGGGCGGCGGTGCGCCGATGGCGGCCGGTGCTGCGTGGGCACACAAACACGCGGCCACCGACGCCGTGGCGATCACCTATTTTGGCGACGGCGCGGTCAACATCGGCTCGGTGCTGGAAACCATGAATCTGGCCGCGGCCTGGCAGCTGCCGATTTGCTTTTTCATCGAAAACAACCGCTATGCGGTGTCGACTTCGGTGGAAGAGTCTACCGCCGAAACCCGCCTGTCTTCGCGCGGGCTGGCGTTTAATATTCCGAGCTGGAAGGTGGATGGCATGGACCCATTGGCGGTACACCTGACCATGCAAGAGGCCCTGGCGCACATGCGTGCAGGCAAGGGCCCGACCGTGGTGGAGGCCGACGTGTATCGCTTCTTCCATCAAAACGGCCCTTATCCGGGCAGCGCCTTTGGCTATCGCAGCAAGGACGAAGAGCAGGCCTGGCGCCAGCGTGACCCCATTGTGCAGCTAGAGCAGCAAATGCTGCAGCGCGGCCTGATCACCGAAGCGGCGTTGACGCAGCTGCGGGCGAACTGTCAGGCCATTATGGCCAAGGTGGTGGCCGAGCTGACCGAGCCTGCGGCCAAGGGCAAGCGCCAAATTCGCCCCGAGCTGTGGCCAGAAGCCAGCTTCGTGGACGTGGGCATTCGCGGCGACCTCAGCGAGATTGCCGCCAGCCCTACCTGTGAAGAAGCCAGCTACCCCGCCGCCATGGGCCAGCACAAGTTTATTGACGCCGTGGCCGCGGTGATGGACCGACGCATGAGCACCGACGCCAGCATTGTGGTCATGGGCGAAGACGTCCACCGCCTTAAAGGCGGCACCAACGGGGCCACCAAAGGCCTGAAGGAAAAATTCCCCGACCGCATTTTGGGCACGCCCATTAGCGAAAATGCCTTTATGGGCCTAGGCGGCGGCATTGCCGTCGACGGGCGCTTTAAGCCGGTGGTGGAGTTTATGTACCCAGACTTTATGTGGGTGGCCGCCGACCAGGTGTTTAACCAGGTGGGTAAGGTGCGCCACATGTTTGGTGGCCAAAGCGACGTGCCGCTGGTGTTGCGCACCAAGGTGGCGATGGGCACGGGCTATGGCTCACAGCACTCTATGGACCCGGCCGGCATTTTTGTGACCAATCCGGGCTGGCGCATCGTGGCGGCGTCGACGCCGTTTGACTACGTGGGCCTGATGAACTTTGCCCTACAGTGCAACGACCCGGTGTTGATGATTGAGCATGTCGACTTATACAGCCAAAGCGGCGCCTTCCCGGCCGATGATTTGGATTATCAAATCCCCTTTGGCAAGGCCGCCGTGCGCCGCGAAGGCAAGGCCTTAACCGTGTTGACCTATTTGACCATGGTGGGCCACAGCCTAGAGGCCATTGCCCAAACCGGCATTGATGCCGAAGTGATCGACCTGCGTTTCCTAGACCGTGCCAGCTTAGATTGGGACACCATCGAGGCCAGCATCCGCAAAACCAATAATGTGTTGATTGTGGAGCAGGGCAACCAGGGGACGTCTTACGGCGGCTGGCTGGCAGACGAGCTACAGCGTCGCTGCTTTGACTGGCTGGATCAGCCCATCCAGCGCGTGCATGGTTCAGAAGGCGCGCCGAGCATTTCTAAGGTCTTGGAACGGGCCGCCAGCGCCAGAACCGAAGAGGTCGTGGCCGGATTACAAGGCGTGATGCGCGACAAGGGCGAGCGGGTTTAGTCCTGCACCAGGTTGGTTAACGTGATTCATTTACACAATAAGGATGCATGATGTCTAAGTTATTACACATGCCAGAAGTACTTGCGAATACAACGCACGCGACCATCAATAAATGGTTGGTACAAGAGGGCGACGCCGTGGTGGTGGGCCAGGTGATTGCCGAAGTCGAGACCGATAAGGCCTTGGTTGACATGGTGGCCGAGGAAGACGCCATCATCAGCAAGCTGATTGCCCAAGAGGGCGACGAAGTCGCCGTGGGTGCCCCCATCGCCCAGCTGAACGGTGATGGTCAGGTCGACCTAGCCGCATTGGCGCCCGTGGTGGCAGACGCTGCGCCAGAGGCGACGCCGGTGCTCGCCAGCGCCAGCACCGCGGCCGCAGAACCCACACGGCTGTTTGCTTCGCCCTTGGCCAAGCGCCTGGCGGCGCAAAATGGCCTAGACTTGGCCAGCCTGAACGGCAGCGGCCCGCGCGGCCGGATTGTGAAGCGCGACGTTGACGCCGCGCTGAACGCCCAGCCCGTAGCTGAGGCACCGGTGGCCACGTCGGCAGCCGTAGCGGCGACGGCCACCGGCTACGACGAGCTGCCGTTGAGCAGCATGCGCAAAACCATTGCCCGTCGTTTGACCGAGAGCAAGACGACGGTGCCGCATTTTTACTTAAATGTGGACTGCAAGGTCGATGCCCTTATGGCCCTGCGCCAGCAGGTCAATGCCGTGGCGGCGGACAAAGTATCGGTGAACGACTTGGTCATTAAGGCTGCGGCGCTGGCGCTCAAGCAGGTGCCGGCCATGAACGTGACCTGGGCCGAAACCGCCATTCGCCAATACCATCAGGTCGACATCAGCGTGGCCGTGGCCACGGAAAAAGGCTTGTTGACGCCGGTGCTGCGTCAGGCCGAAGGCAAGTCGCTGTCGGCCATCCATGCTGAGGTGGCCGAGCTGGCCGTTTTGGCCCGTGATGGCAGGCTGACGCCAGACCAGTATCAGGGCGGCAGCTTCAGCATCAGCAACCTGGGCATGTTTGGGGTGAGCAGCTTTAACGCCATCATCAATCCGCCTCAGGCCGGTATTTTGGCCGTCGGCGGAATTAAGAAAATGCCGGTGGTGGTCGACGATGCGCTACAGGTGGCCTCGGTCATGAGCTGCTGTCTTTCCGTCGATCATCGTGTCGTCGATGGCGCCGTGGCGGCGCAGTGGCTGGCGGTGTTCCAGCAGCTGATTGAAGAACCGCTGACGCTGTTAATTTAAGGAGCCTGACATGAGCGATCAAACATTCGACCTGGTGGTGGTGGGCGGCGGCCCTGGCGGCTATGTGGCGGCCATCCGCGCCAGCCAGCTGGGCATGAAGACGGCGGTGGTGGAAAAGGCCGAGCTGGGCGGTATTTGCCTGAACTGGGGCTGTTTGCCCACCAAGGCCTTATTGCGCAGCGCCGACGTGCTGCGGCTGGTCAACAACGCCGATGTGTTTGGCATCACCGTGGGTGAGGCCCAGGTCGACCTGGGCAAAATGGTGGGCCGTTCGCGCGAGGTGTCGGCCAAGCTACAGCGTGGCGTGGCCGGCCTGTTGAAAAAAAACCAGGTCACCGTCTTTCACGGCGAGGCCAAGCTGTTGGGCCAGGGACGGCTCAGCGTCCAAGGCAGCCAGGGCAGCCAGCAGCTGGCGGCCAAGCACATTATTGTGGCCACCGGCGCGCGCGCCAAGGCCTTGCCCGACATGGCCATCGATGGTCAGCACTATTGGAGCTACCGCGAGGCCTTGGTGCCGACCCGCCTGCCCAAGCGCATGGTGGTCATCGGCGCCGGCGCCATCGGCATTGAGTTCGCCTGTTTTTATCGGGCCCTAGGGGTAGACGTGAGCGTGGTGGAGCTGTCGCCGCGCATCTTGCCGCAGGAAGACGCCGAGGTATCGGCCTGCGTGGCCAAGTCGCTGCGCCAGGACGGCATGGCCTTGTACACCGGCTGTAAGGTGGCCGAGCATGCTTTGGCCAACGGCGTGGTCAGCCTGCGCCTAGAGGGCGCACACACGGCCACGCTAGAGGCTGACGTGGTCTTGCTGGCCATCGGCATCAGTGCCAATGTCGACAACATTGGCCTAGAGCACACCCAGGTGGTGCTGGATCGCGGCCACATCGTGACCGATGCCTATTGTCGTACCGCCGAGCCGAATGTCTACGCCATTGGCGACGTTGCCGGTGCGCCATGGCTGGCCCACAAGGCCAGTCACGAAGGCGTGCTGTGCGTGGAGAAAATTATGGGCCTAGACGTGCACCCGTTGCAGGCGCATAAGGTGGCGGCCTGTACCTACAGCCATCCCCAGGTGGCCAGCGTCGGCTATACCGAGGCGCAGGCTCAAGCTCTGGGCAAAAACATTCGCGTGGGCAAGTTTCCGTTTGTGGCCAACGGCAAGGCCTTGGCCATGGACAGCGCCGAAGGCTTTGTCAAAGTGGTGTTTGACGACGCCAGCGGTGAGCTGTTGGGCGCCCACATGGTGGGCGCTGAAGTCACCGAAATGATTAATGGCTACGCCATTGCGCAAGAGCTGGAAACCACGGAGCAAGAATTAATGCAGGTGATTTTGCCGCATCCGACCATGTCGGAAGCCATGCATGAGGCCGTTTTGGCGGCCTACGATCGCGCCTTGCATCAATAGCAGCATCAAGGAGAATGCGGTGCGGGCGAGGCCTGCACCGTGATGACGATAAATATAAAAGGGAGAGTCGCATGACCCAAATAGCAGACAACTTAAGCACGGGCGCCGCAGCACAAGAGGCGATCAGCGCCAAGCAGCGCAAAAAATCATTATTGGCCAGCGGCGTCGGTAATTTACTGGAATGGTATGACTGGACGATTTATGCGGTGGCGTCGGTGTACATTGCCTCGGCGCTGTTCGACAAAACCGACCCCACCTCCGCCTTATTAAGCACGCTGGCGGTGTTTGCCGTGGGCTTTATTTCCCGCCCGTTTGGCGGCTTTATTTTCGGGCCTTTGGCCGACAAAATCGGCCGTCGGAACGTGTTGGTGACCACCATGTTGCTCATGGCCGGGGCCAGTATTGTGATTGCGCTGATTCCCAGTTATGAAAGCATCGGCAACTGGGCCTCGGTGATTTTGCTGCTGGCGCGGCTGACCCAGGGCTTTGCCCACGGAGGGGAAACCACGACGTCTTACGCCTACGTGTCGGAAATCGCCCCGGCCAAGTCGCGCGGCCTGTGGTCGAGCAGCGTGTTTTTTGCCGTTGGCCTAGGCTCGCTGATTGCCACCCTGTTCCTGGCCTTGCTGACCACGGTGTTAAGCCCTGAAGACATGCATGCTTGGGGCTGGCGCGTGCCCTTTCTCATCGGTGGCTTTTTGGCCGTGTTTGCCATGTATTTACGCCGCAACATGATCGAGAGCGAACACGTGGCCAAGATG
>JAGNPU010000353.1 GCA_017989485.1 Neisseriaceae bacterium | reverse complement strand
AAATGGGGTTTGCGC
The DNA here is from genome assembly GCA_017989485.1 of Neisseriaceae bacterium. Taxonomy (GTDB): domain Bacteria; phylum Pseudomonadota; class Gammaproteobacteria; order Burkholderiales; family Neisseriaceae; genus JAGNPU01. Next base: position 2,564 of record JAGNPU010000353.1, on the reverse strand, counting down.
CGAAATGGGCGCGCTCATTTGAAAAACGCCGCCACCGGGCAAGGGACAGCCGCTGCGGACCTGACAGTTTAAGGTTAGGCTGGCTTCGGTGTTCTGGTCTTCCTGCCACCACCACAACATCGCCAACTTGATGCCGGCAAACAGCATCAGGGCAATCGCAATCGCCCACTTTTGACGCCGCGTCAGCTTGTTCATGCCTTGGCCTCGTCCACCAGCGCGTGTAAGCCCAGTGACAACAAATCCGTGGCGTTGACCGTTGTCGTGCACAGGCCAATCAAGGGCAGCGCCAAGCCGGCCTGCAACCAAGCCGCGGCCTGAGCCACGGCTGCGTCGCTGTCTAAATGACACACTAGGGCATCTAAGCCTAGGGCAATAGCGTGGTTTAAATCGGCCTCATTTGCCACCATGGCCAAGGCCCATGCCATTGTTTCTGGCCGCTGGCTTAAAGCGCGCAGCTGATCGGTGCTGAATAGGCCATGACTAGGCGGTTGCTGAGCGTTCATCATCGGCGCCACGGCCCATTCACCTAAGCGATTTTGACCCGCCAGACCAAGCTCTAGACTGCCTTGTAACTGCGTGGGCAACGCCAGCCCTTTGAGGATGGGGGCATTCGCCGGCAGCATGGGCTCGACGGTTAAGGCCCCACTGTCCTGCCAGCAATAATCTTGGTTTTCTAAGGCTGCTATTTTGCCCAGCCAGTCATGTATTTTATAAAACTGCAGGCACACATTGGCGTGTTCGTAGCAGTGGGTTTTGGTCAACCAAGGGGTGGCGGCCAAAATGTCGATGCCCAATTCTTCTTTAAATTCACGCTGCAGTGCCACAAAGGGCGCTTCGCCCGGCTCGACCTTGCCACCGGCAAACTCCCAGTAGCCTGCATACGCCTTGCCTTCTGGCCGCGAGCTTAATAAAAATTGGCCTGCGTCGTTATACAACACGCCGGCGACCACCTGTGTCCATTTTTTGTCGTCCATCATCACTGTTCAGCAATGGCAAATGCCACCACATTGTCCCGTTCGTCTGAAATACTGAGGTGCACCCTATTGATGCCCCGCTCTGTGAGCCAGGCTTGTAGCTCTGGCGCATACACATACTGCGGCTTGCCTAAGGCACCGTGTCCCACCCCTATATTGTGTAGGGTGGCCGGATGGCGTAAGCCCTGTCCCACCGCTTTGGCAAAGGCCTCTTTGGCCGCAAACCGCTTGGCCAAAAAGGCGGCACCCGCCTTGCTGTGGGCAAAAGCAGCCTGCTCGGCGTTGGTGAGGATTTTGGCCACAAACGCCTGGCCGTGTTTGGCCAACAGCGCCTCAAAGCGCGCAATCTTGGCGATGTCGGTACCGATGCCGTAAATCATTCGGCCCATGCCATGGCCTGACGCGCCTGTACAATGGCTAGGCGCATTTGTTTAATCGCTTCCGGCAGGCCTAAAAACAGGGCTTGGGCAATCAAGGCGTGGCCAATATTCAGCTCTTTAATCGCCATGATTTGGGCGATCGGCTTGACGTTATGAATGGTCAAACCGTGACCGGCATGAACCAAGAGCCCTTGCGCATGCGCATACGCTGCGGCGGTTTGAATCCGGTTGAGCTCTTTGAGTCGATCTTGCGGGCTGACGGCGTCGGCATAGGCACCGGTGTGAATTTCAATCACCGGTGCGCCCACGGCCACGGCCGCGTCAATTTGCTTGAGGTCAGCGTCGATGAACAGCGACACGCGTATGCCGGCATCGCTGAGCGTGCGCACATAGTGTTGGACCGTGTCCCGCTGACCGATGACGTCTAACCCACCCTCGGTCGTCACCTCTTCGCGTTTTTCCGGCACCAGGCACACGTCTTCTGGGCCCACGTTGAGGGCATTTTGCAGCATCTCCTCGGTCAGCGCCATTTCCAAGTTCATGCGCGTTTTCATGCTGTTTTTGATGGCGTATACGTCGTCGTCTTTAATGTGACGACGGTCTTCACGCAGGTGGACGGTAATGGAGTCGGCCCCGTGGGTTTCGGCCAGCAGCGCCGCTTCAACCGGGCTAGGATAAATGGTGCCACGGGCATTACGCACGGTGGCAATGTGATCGATGTTCACGCCTAACAACATGAAGAAACTCCTTTTTATTTGAGTGAGTGCAGCTGCGCCATGATGTGGCGGCTGTGTAAGCCTTCAGGCAGCCTGAAAGCCAGTAACATTCTGTTCAACAATAATACATCTTGTAAGCTTTGGGTGCTGGTTAATTTGCCTTCGGCCAAGGCCAATAGGCTATGCCCTTCAACCAATAATTGGTGTGGTCTGATCAGCTCATTGCCCCAACGCTTGGGGTTGCTTTCTGGCTGCATGACGTAATAGGCATCGGCCTCTATGATTTGGCCGGCGTCGTCCTGCCCTATGTCTGGTGCCACGCCCAGCGCGGTCAACAAAGCCCACTCAAACAGGCGTAAGGCCTCAGCCAAACGTTCTTGTTGGCAAATCGCTTGTAATACCGTGGCCAGGGCCTGATACAGCACGGGATTAGGGTCGTCGCGAATGGTGAGTTTGAGCATGAGCTCGTTGACGTAAAAGCCACTCATTAAGGC
>JAGNPU010000352.1 GCA_017989485.1 Neisseriaceae bacterium | reverse complement strand
GAACAAGGGGCCGATGGTCAAATACACCACCACCACCAAAATCAAGGCAAACAGTGGGTGGACCTTACTGGCCTCACCCTGAATACCGCCTTCATTAAAGGCGCCTGCAATCAGGCCCAATAGGGGCAGGCCCACGCCGGTGATCACAAAACCCAATATGGCCCAGCTAAATGCATCTCCACTGGCCCAGCCCAAGCTTGGCGGGAAAATCAAATTACCCGCACCAAAAAATAGGGCAAACAGCATAAAGCCAATCACCATTGTATTTTTAACCATACTTACTCCAAAAACAAACTGTGTTCTCTTAAACTAAATAATTAAGCACAAAATTGATTATAATAAGACACTCATTGTCTTAAGTAGAACATTATGCCCCGTTTTTATTGCGCGTTTCCCTTAGCCATTGCCCAAACCTATCCCTTACCCGATGCCGTGGTGCGCCACATCCAAGTACGTCGCCTCCAGCTTGGCGACAGCCTGGAGCTCTTTAATGGCGATGGGCATGCCTACGTGGGCACCTTAACCCTGCTGGACAAAAAAAACGCTTCGGTGCACATAGACACGAAGCTGCCCACCCACAACGAATCGCCTTTAAACATCACCTTGATTCAGGCCATTTCCAGCGGCGACCGCATGGATTTTACCTTACAAAAGTGCGTCGAGCTTGGGGTCAAACAATTTTTACCGGTCAGCAGTGAACGATCGGTGGTGCGCCTACAGGGCGATCGGGCGCAAAAGCGGGTGGAACGTTGGCAGGAAATTGTGATCTCTGCCTGCGAGCAGTGTGGTCGTACCACAGTGCCGACGGTGCTGCCCATCATCCCTTTTAAGGATTTGGGCCAGCAGCCCTTTGCCCACGATGCCCTGAAATTTATTTTAAGTATCGCAAAAAATCAAGGCCTAAAAGCAATTCAGCCCACAACCTCTGCGTTTTATCTGCTGGCGGGCCCTGAAGGCGGCTTGACCCAAGCCGAAGAAGATCTGGCTTTTTCGCTTGGTTTTCAACCCATTACCTTAGGCCCGCGGGTTTTGCGTACCGAAACCGCCGCCATGAGCGCCGTTTCGGCCATGCAACTGCTTTGGGGTGACTTTTGATTCAATGTTGTCCAGTATACGCACTGATGACCAAAAGCAAGCTTAAATTTACCCAAACTGGCCGTTATGTCTAAAAACAGGGCTTGACCAGCGGGTTATTGCTTATTTTTTGTTCAATTGTACGGAATATTTAATACATTTTGTCTCTTTTTTACAAAAGTCCGACACTTAGTCGAAAATCCTTTACGACCAAACGCAAACATCTATGCCGCACGGCTGGCAAAATCACAACAGAAGTTTTATAGTAAAGACTCTATCTCTTGTTAAAAGGCAAAATCCCACCTTATGTATTTCAGTGAACGCTTTAATGCTTACAGCCATTTAATTGGCACCGTCCTCGCCATCGCAGGTTTGGTGATTCTGGTGGTTAAATCCAGCCTTTACGGCGACGCCTGGCGCATCGTCAGCAGCAGCATATACGGCAGCACCTTGGTCATCCTCTACGGCTTCTCTACCCTATACCACAGCATTCGGAATGAAAAAGCCAAGAAAGTCTTACAAAAATTTGACCACTGCTCGATTTATTTACTCATCGCCGGTAGCTACACGCCTTTTGCCCTAGTCACCCTCAACGGCGCTTGGGGCTGGACGCTGTTTGGCCTGGTCTGGGGCCTGTGCGTGTTTGGCATCATCCAAGAGGTGACGTTTTTCCGCAAAAGCCAAACCCGCTTACTGTCGTTAATCCTGTACGTGTTAATGGGCTGGATTGTGGTCATCGCCCTCAAGCCCTTAATCGCGGCCATGCCGTTTTGGGGCCTATTCTGGCTGGTGGCCGGCGGCCTCGCCTACAGCATTGGGGTGTATTGGTTCATCAACGATGAAAAAATCAAGCACGGCCACGGCATTTGGCACCTCTTTGTGCTGGCCGGCAGCCTGGCCCACTACATTTGTATTTTTCTATATGTGAGTTAATGCATGACTGTGATCGACCCGAAGCACCCCTGCCCCTGCGGCACCGACCGCCCCTATGCGGCCTGCTGTGGCCTATTGCATCAAGGCCAAAAGGCCGACACCCCAGAAGCCTTGATGCGTTCGCGCTACAGCGCCTTTGTGGCCCAAGACGCCGATTACTTAATCAACACCTGGCACCCTAGCTGTGGCGTGGCCAAGTTTAAAGCCGAGCTGGTGGCCGACTTTGACCACACTGAATGGCTAGGCCTGACCATCGTCAGCAGCGCCGCTGATGGCAACCAGGGCATGGTGACGTTTGCCGCGCGCTTTAAAGACCAAGCCGACGGCCAACCGCATTTAATCCACGAACGCTCCCGCTTTGTGCGTGAGGACGGCCAGTGGTATTACCTCGATGGCACCCAGCCTAAGGTCGGCCGCAACGACGACTGCCCTTGCGGCTCGGGCAAAAAATTTAAGAAATGCTGTGGCTAGCTTGCGCCCAGAACCCAGCCCACGCCTGCGTGGGCTTTTTTTTGCCTGACAGCATGGGGTTAGGCGCTGTTGGGGCCTTATGGGTTTTATAGCGTGGGCTTGGCC
>JAGNPU010000068.1 GCA_017989485.1 Neisseriaceae bacterium | reverse complement strand
GGGCTGACCCAAGCGGCGCCGTGGATGGCACCGGACAGGGCGCGCAAGGGTTGGGCTTGGGGAAAGGCCTCGAGGGCTTTAGGCAAAACAGCCAGCGAAATGGGGGCACCGCGCTGTATCGGTGCCAGGGTGCGCGACACGGCGCTGAGGTTTTCGACCCCGCATAGGCCGCAGCCGGTTCGTCCGGCCAGGGTGCGACGGCGCTCTTTGAGGCCAACAAACCGCTCGGTGGCGATTTCTAAGCGCACTTCGATGCCGGCGGACGTGTGGACGACCTCGGTGTCGTACAGCTGTGCCGCATGGCTTAAGATGCCTTCGCTGAGGCTAAAGCCGAGGGCGAAATAGTCTAGGTCACAGGGCGAGGCCAGCAGCACGGCGTGAGAAATCCCATTATAGGTTAAGGCCACGGGGACTTCTTCGATCAGCACGTCTTCTGCCTCAGTGAGGCCGTGTTCGGTATCGTGCTTGACGATGGCTTTGCGTGCCGTGGGCTGGTAGTCGGGTGTGAACGAGGTCATACGGGCTCTTTATCAGGGAATAAGAAAACATAACAGCCAGTATAACAATACTGGCTGTTGTTGGGGCGTCGCTTATTTTTTATCGGCGGCGTCGTCATCTTTGCTTGGGGTATGACCACTGTCTTTGCCAGTGACGTCACGATACCAGCGTGGATGGTGCTTCTTGGCCCAGCTTTCGGTCACGGTGCCTTCGACCATGGCGTTAATGGTGCCGCGTACCCAAATGGCGGCGTAGACGTGCACGATGATGCTGGCAATCAAGGCCAAAGCCGATGCTGCGTGCAGCAACAGCGCCACCCGAATCAAGGGAATCGGGAAGTATTGGGCAAAGTACGGACGCCAGGCCATGATGCCGGTGATGAGCATGGTCAACATGCAGGCGCACATGACCCAGAACATCATTTTTTGGCCGGCATTGTATTTGCCGGTGTCGCCGACTTCTTCCCCTTTTAAAATCTTGCCGACGGACACCATCCATTTGACGTCTTCTTTGTTCAAGATGTTGTGGTGCCAATAGCGGAAAAACTGGCGCAAAAAGGCCACAAACATCAGCACGCCCACGAAGGGGTGGATGATGCGGGCCAGCTGTGGGGTACCAAACACGTTGGACAACCAGAAGAAGGCCGGATAGAAAAAGGCCAGGCCGGAAATCGCCAACAGCACAAAGCTAATGGCCACAATCCAGTGGTTAATCCGCTCGGCGGCGTTATAACGTTGAATTAATTTCTTCTTCATTGTTTGGTCTCCTTGTTGTCGCCAGGTTTGATGATGTCGGGTTCTTCCTCATCGGCCTTGTTCGGGCCCACGGTAATGTAGTGGAAGAAGCCAAACAAGCCGGCGGCGGCAACGCCTACGGTGGCCAAAGGTTTGAGCAAGCCTTTCCAGAGCTTCACGGTGGTGCTGATGGCAGGGTCTTTGGGCAGGCCGCTGTACAGCTCGGGCTTGTCCGCGTGATGCAATACATACATCACGTGGGTGCCACCCACGCCTTGAGGATCGTATAGGCCAGCGTTGTCGTAACCGCGGGTGTTCAAATCCTTAATGCGTTCTTCGGCGACGTGCTTCATGTCCTCCTTAGAGCCAAACTGAATGGCGCCGGTGGGGCAGGTTTTCACACAGGCAGGCTCTTGGCCCACGGCCACGCGGTCAGAACACAGCGTGCATTTATACGCACGGTTGTCTTTTTTCGAGATGCGCGGGACGTTAAACGGGCAGCCAGAGATGCAATAGCCACAGCCGATGCAGTTTTCTTCATGAAAATCAACAATGCCGTTGGTGTATTGAATGATGGCGCCCGGTGACGGACAGGCTTTCAAACAGCCTGGCTCGGCACAATGCATGCAGCCATCTTTACGAATCAGCCATTCTAGCTTGCCGTTTTCTTCGGTTTCGCTAAAGCGCATCACCGTCCAGGCGTCGGCGGTCAAGTCAATTGGGTTGTCGTACACACCAATACACTCACCCACTTCGTCGCGAATGTCGTTCCACTCCGAGCAGGCAACCTGACAGGCTTTACAGCCAATACAGGTTGACACGTCGATCAGCTTGGCCACTTTGATGTGCTGGCGTGCCTGTGGCGGCGGGGTCATGTCTGCGGTCGCAGAGCGGCGCAGAATATCCAGAGATTGTAATGCCATGATGAGCCTCCTTAAGCTTTCTCTAGGTTCACTAGGAATGTTTTGTACTCAGGAGTTTGCGTATTACAGTCTCCTACCGATGAGGTCAGGTTATTGGCCAAATAGCCTTTTTTGGCTTCGCCTTCCCAACCCCAGTGCAACGGAATCCCGATTTGGTGCACGACCTGGTCGTGGACGTTGAGGGCCATGATGCGTTTGGTCACCACCGCTTTGGCTTTAATATAACCGCGGTTAGAGCTGACCTTCACCCAGTCGCCGGCCTTAATGCCTTTTTCTTTGGCCAAGACTTCGCCGATCTCGACAAACTGCTCTGGCTGGGCAATCGCCAACAGCTTCACGGTTTTGGTCCAGAACTGGAAGTGCTCGGTCAGGCGGTAGGTTGTGCCCACGTAAGGAAACTTGTCGTGGGTGCCCAGATTGGCTCTGTCGTCTTTAAACATCCGTACCGCAGGGCTGTTAAACACTTTCGGGTGCATCGGGTTCATGCCAATAGGGCTTTCCATCGGCTCGTAGTGAACCGGGAACGGGCCGTCAACCAGTTTGCGGGTTGAGAACAAACGCCCTACGCCTTCTTCATTCATGATGAAGGGGTTCATGCCGCTGCCCGGTGCTTCGGTGTTTTTAAAGTCGGCCACGTCGGCGCCGCCCCAGCGATCGCCCAGCCATTTAATGACTTCGCGATTGGGGTCCCAAGGTTTGCCCTGAGGGTCGCAAGAGGCACGGTTGTAAAGAATACGGCGGTTGGCAGGCCAGGCAAACGACCAGCCAGGGGTGTTGCCCAAGCCGGTGTCGGTGTTGTCACGGCGGGCCATGAGGTTGCCTTCTTCCGTCCATTGGCCGGAATACACCCAGCAGGCGCAAGAGGTCGAGCCATCGTCTTGCAATTGATGGAAGCCAGCGACCTGTTGGCCTTTTTTGACAATGACGTTGCCGTTGGCGTCTTTGACGTCGGCCAAGGCTTTGCCGTTCGACTGCATGGCCAATTCTTCTGGCGTTGGGTCAAAGGGGTCGTGGAAGGTCCAGTCGACGTTGAGTATCGGTTCCGGCACGGCACCGCCTTCGGCGCGGTACATGTCGCGCAAGGTCATGAACAAATGACCCAAGATGGCGGTGTCTGGACGGGCTTCGCCTGGGGCGTCGGCGCCTTTCCAGTGCCACTGCAACCAGCGGCTAGAGTTGGCAATCGAGCCGTTTTCTTCGGCGAAACAGCAAGAGGGCAGGCGGAAGACTTCGGTTTGAATGTCGGCCATTTTGCCTGGGGCGCTGCCGCCTTCGTCATACCAGAACGAACCGGTTTCGGTGTGCAGTGGGTCGATGATGACCATAAACTTCAGTTTAGAGAAGGCACGGCGCACTTTATTGGAATCGGGGAAGGACGCACCGGCGTTAAAGCCCTGTACGATTAGGCCGTTCATTTCGCCCTTGTCCATCATTTCGGTCATCTGAATGATGTCGTACATTTTGTCCCATTTAGGCAACCAGTCGAAGCCCCAATCGTTTTCCTTGGTGGCGTTCTCGCCCCAGAACCACTTCATCAGGCTCACCGCAAATTTAGGGGTGTTGCTCCAGTAGTTCAATTGGTTTGGGCGCACGGCTTTAGGGGTGATGTTGTTGAGGTATTCAGCCCAGTTGCGGTGTTTGAATTCGTTTGGCAGGCCTAAATAGCCTGGCAACATGGTCGACAATAGGCCTAAGTCGGATAGGCCTTGAATGTTGGAGTGACCGCGCAGTGCGTTCACGCCGCCACCCGACATGCCGATGTTGCCCAACAGCAATTGCACCATGCACATGGTGCGGATGATTTGTGAGCCCGTGGTGTGCTGGGTCCAACCCAGTGCGTACAAAATGGTGCCGGCTTTGTTCGGTGCAGAGGTTTCACCCAATGCCGCACACACTTTTAAGAAGCCATCGACCGGGCTGCCGGTGATGCTGCTGACGAATTCAGGCGTGTAGCGTGAATAATGCTCTTTCATCAGGTTCCACACGCAACGAGGGTGTTGCAAGGTCTCGTCGGTTTTGGCATTGCCTGAAGCATCTAATTCGTAAAACCAGCTGTCCTGATCGTATTTGCCCGCTTCTTCATCGTAGCCGCTGAAAATACCGTCGTTAAACTCGAACTTCTCATCCACGATTAAGGTCGCATTGGTATACGCCTTAACGTAGTCCCATTGAATTTTGTCGTTGGCAATCAGCCAGTTGATGACGCCGCCCAAAAAGGCAATGTCAGAGCCCGAGCGAATGGGGACGTATTCGTCGGCAACCGCTGCGGTACGGTTAAAGCGTGGGTCCACCACGTACAGCTTGGTGCCTTTTTGCTTTTTGGCTTCGATGGCCCATTTAAAGCCCACCGGATGCGCTTCGGCAGCGTTGCCGCCCATCACCAAAATAAAGTCGGCGTTTTTGATGTCTACCCAGGTGTTGGTCATGGCACCGCGGCCAAACGTCGACGCCAAGGCCGATACGGTTGGGCCGTGACACACGCGCGCCTGCGCGTCGGTGGCGACAATGCCTAAGGTACGAATGAATTTTTGCGACAGAATGCCGGTTTCGTTAGAGCCTGCCGAAGCGGTCAACATGCCGGTGGTGGTCCAACGGTTAATCGTGGTGCCATCGGCGCTTTTGGCGACAATATTGGCGTCACGATCGGCCTTAATGTGTTTGGCAATACGGGTATTGGCTTCTTCCCAAGAGATGCGTTTCCAATGGTCGCTGCCGGCTTCGCGCACTTCTGGGTATTTTTGACGCGATTCACTGTGGATAAAGTCCACCAGGCTCGCACCTTTAGGGCACAAGGAGCCACGGCTGACCGGATGATCAGGATCGCCTTCGATGTGGAAAATTTCGGCTTTGGCGTTGATCGCGCCGTCGCCCATGCTGTACATCAGCACGCCACAGCCTACTGAACAATAGGTGCAGTTGTTACGGGTTTCTTTGGCGCGCAATAACTTGTACTGGCGCACTTCTGCCCATGCGTTGGTCGGCATAAAGCCCATGACCGCTAAGCTTGAGGCACTCATGCCCGCTGCTGATATCTTAAAAAACTGCCGCCTAGAGACTTTCATAGGACCTCCTGAAAGCCATAGTTTCAATAAAATTAGGCACGCGGACGTGCCTAATTTCTGATTGAAAGTATGGTAGTGGTTATTATGTTTGTTATGGCGATGGCCGCCTCGATTTTAAATCAAGTGCTGAACATATCGCCTATTGTTACCGCTATTTTGCCATAAGCGTAGGGGTACGCCAAATTTTTTTGCGTTCATATGGCTGTTTTCGCAGAAAAATTTGGTTAATTGATGTTAATTTATGTTGCTTACTGAAACTTAAGAAACTTATAAAACAAACACCTATGCCTATGTTTGTCAGGCCATTGACATTATGTACTTTAAATTTGATCGAAATCATTTCATAAATATATTTATTGAGTTTGAGATTTAAATGAATAAAGTTTAAATACTTGATTACCATTTAGGCTGTTTGAAAGCTTCAGTTAAATAATCGACCAAGCTGCGGACGCGGCTGGGCAATCGTTTGCGTGATGGGTAGACGGCATAAATGCCTAGGGGATTGAATTTGAGCTGGGGCAAAACGCGGACTAGCCGGCCTTGGGCGATGTCTTGGCCCACCAGAAAGTCGGGTTGTAGGGTAATGCCTGCGCCCTGTAAGGCCAACATGCGGCAGGTGTCGCCATTATTGGTGTGCAAAATGGATTTTAAGGGGAATAAGCCTTTGTGACCATTTTCGGTGAATTGCCACACTTCTTTGTCCGACCAGTTGCTGTAGGAGAGGGTGCGATGCTGGCTGAGGTCGGCGGCCGTCTTGGGCGTGCCGTAGGCGCTGAGGTAGTCGGGGGCGGCGCACAACAGGACTTCCGTGGTGGCCAGCTTGCGGGTGACCAAGGTGGAGTTGGGTAATTCGGCGATGCGGATGGCCAGGTCAAAGCCTTCATCCACTAGGTTCACAATGCGGTCGTTTAAGGCGATGTCTAGGGTGACCTTAGGGTAGGTATTTAAAAAGCCCTGCCATAGGGGGGCGAGGTGCAATACCCCAAAGCTGACCGGCACGTTGACGTAGACTTTGCCACTGACGTTGATCTGGCCTTCGACCAGAGACGCTTCGGCGTCGTCAATCGCGATGAGGATGGCTTTGGCCTGCTCGTAAAAGAGTCGGCCATCTTCGCTGGGTGAGAGCCGGCGCGTGGTTCGGTGCAATAGGCGCAGGTTGAGGCGTTGTTCTAAGGCATTTAAATGACGAGAGACGGCCTGCTTGGACAGGTTGAGCTTGTCGGCGGCGCCCACCAGGCTGCCGCTGTCGATGATGGCAACAAACACGGTCATTTCTAAGGTTTTATTGGCTTTGAGCATGGTGAGGCCTCTTGATTGTTCCGTTTTTTGAGACAATTAAACATGGTTAGCCTAGTTTATCATCAAATATAAAGCTTATAGAATGTGTGCATGAGTTATTTCAATAAAACTTAAAAGGGGATGACGATGAGTGCGTTACCGGTGGTGTTTGTGTCACATGGCTCGCCGATGATGGCGGTTGAGCCCGGCATCTTGGGTCCTAAGCTACAAGATTTAGGTCAGGCGTTGTTGGCGGCCCATGACATTAAGACAGTGTTGGTGGTCTCGGCGCACTGGCAAAGCGGGTCTGGGGCCGTGGTGACGGGGCAGGCGCGCCCTGGGGTGATTCATGATTTTTATGGCTTCCCCGAGGCTTTGTACGCATTGGATTATGACACGGCGGGGTCGCCAGAGTGGGCCTTAACGCTCAAAAGTTTGTTGACCCAAAAAGGGGTGGCGGCCTCGATCACCCAGACGCGCGGCTTAGACCATGGTGCTTGGGTACCGCTGCGCTATTTATTCCCTCAGGCCGACCAAAAGGTGGTGCAAATGGCCTTGCCCCATCCTCTAACCGCACAGCAAGCGTACGATTTGGGTGTTTTGCTGCGGCCATTGCGTGCACAGGGTGTGCTGGTGGTGGGGTCGGGCAGCCTGACCCATAATTTACGCGACTTGGGCAACAGTGCCCACATCAAGCCCTATGTGCCGCCGTTTGTGAACTGGATTAAAGACCGGGTGCAACAGCACGCGGTGGCCGACATGGTTCGCTATCGGGCGCTGGCCCCCCATGCGGTGCAGGCCCACCCAACGGAAGAGCACTTTATGCCGTTGCTGGTGGCTTTAGGTGCCAGCGAGGCGGCTGATGCCGTCACGGTGATTGAAGGCGGGACGCTTTATGAGGCGCTGTCGATGGACGGTTTTGTTTTCGGCCAAGACGGCACCGATTATGTTAACTAAACCATTTTTAATAGATTAAGGAAAACGATATGAACGAACACACACAAAAAGATTTGGCGGCATTGTTATTGCGCGTGGCGTTAGGGGTGATGTTTTTGGCCCATGGTTTGACCAAGTGGCTGGTGTTTACCCCTGCGGGCACGGTGGCATTTTTTGACTCCCTCGGTTATCCAGCCATTTTGGCCTATGCCGTCATGGTGTTTGAGGTCGGTGCCGGCGTGCTGCTGCTCTTGGGCGTATGGACTCGCTGGATCAGCGCCATTGCCGTGGTGCAGCTGTTTGGTGCCGCGATGGTGCATTTTGGCAACGGCTGGGGCTTTGGCAACGAGGGCGGCGGCTGGGAATACCCCATTTTTATGGTGGTGACGGCTGCGGCCTTGGCGTTATTGGGTCCGGGTCGATTTGCCCTGTGCCCTCAAAAGGCCAAATAAACCGCGGATAGCATAACGAGATGTGGTGAATGGCGCCGGTAAACGGCGCCATTTTTTTGTGCCGTTTAGTCGAAAAACCCAGCCCTTGCCGTCATCCTCGCCCAGGCAGGGATCGAGAAAGGGTTGGCCGTGAGCAGGCTGCCTTAATATTGGTC
>JAGNPU010000067.1 GCA_017989485.1 Neisseriaceae bacterium | reverse complement strand
CAGATGAAGCAGGCAAACGCTTGTGGTGGCCGACCGGTTTCTATAGGAGGCCGCCACTCTTGCCTGCGCTGGCCCGCTAGGTTCTGGCGAGGGCACCCCTTGCGCCAACGGCGTAAGGGGCGGCTGGTCGGGGTGGCGTTTTCTTTGCATACTTTCTTTTGGCCACCCAAAAGAAAGTCTGTCGCCCTACAGGGCGAAAGGCAACGATTAATTAATAGCAAAGTGGCCGAAGCACTGATGAGCATTTCCAGTGCGGCTAAATCATCATGCGATCAAGGGTAATGGTTCACATGACTGATGGTTCAGCGTTTTATTTCACCCTTCGGGCGACAGACAACGATCGATAAATAGCGAAGCGACCGAAGCATTGCGGATGGCTTTAAGCTTAAGCCTAACGGCCATCAGAGCTCAGCCTGCGGCTGGCTGGATCCCCACCTTCGTGAGGATGACGGCACGTGGGGGCATCTTTGGTGAGTTGTCTCCAACGGGGCAGACTAGGTCATCAAACCAAATAAACCATGGTTTCCACCACGGCATCAACGACGACCCACAAAAAAGCCGCCTTGCGGCGGCTTTCTCATCAGCTGTGGCTTAACGAGACCCAATGCGGTAGCGTTTTTCTAGGAACGAGAACAGGTAAGCCAACACCATGGTCATGATTAAATAAATAATCGCAATGGCGTAATACGGTTCTTCGTAAATCGAGAAGCGCCCAGAAATGGTTCTGGCGGTATAGGCCAGCTCGGCCAGGCCAATGGCCGACACCAAAGAGCTGTCTTTTAATAGGGTGATGAACTCATTGCCAAACGGCGGCAGCATGCGGCGAGTGGCCTGCGGCAAAATAATGTGGCGCATGGCCTGGCTGTAAGACAGGCCTAAAGAACGGGCCGCTTCCATTTGGCCTTTGTCGATAGACTGGATGCCGGCGCGGAAAATTTCGGTGATGTAGGCGCCAGAGTTGGCCGATAGGGCCAGACAGCCGGCCAAGAACGGGCCGTAGGCGCTGCGTAAGTCGGCGGCGAGCTGGCCGCTGATCAATAGGCCGTCGGCCGGATGCACCAGCATGGGCGTCCACACAAAGTGCCAAATAAAGATTTGGACGAAGAGTGGGGTGCCACGAAAAATGGTGACGTAAATCAAGGACAACAGCCTGAAAAAGCCTGCCACAGAGCGGCCCAATAGGGTGCCTTTTTCAGAGTGGGCGGTACGGGCAAAAGCGCCCAATAAACCAACAAATGTGCCGACAGTAATGGCGATTACAGTGAGCCAAAGCGTCATTTTGGCGCCGTCAAATAACATTTCACGGTATTCGTAAATAATGTCAAAGCGAATATTCATGCGTTTTCCTCAAAATCATGCAAATGTCTGGTGCTGGCCTTCGTTTGTCGAAGGCAAAGATCGGCCTATTCTACTAGATTTTCCGGGCAGGATTCGAATTTTATTGGGCCAAGGGGGAAATGCAGGCCAAATACAGCGTAAACTGATTAAAATTCAGCAAAATTTATGTGGTGATTGTGTGGCCTAGATCTTTGTTTGCGTTTAGAATAGCAGGTTTATATTCGGCTAGAACAAACAGAATGATGCATATTTGGTTGGGACAAGAGCAAATCCCAAGCTTTGAAAACGGCTGTGCCTTAACCATAGGTAACTTTGATGGCGTGCATTTGGGCCATCAGCACATCCTCGACAAGCTTAAAGAGGAGGCCCAACGATTGGGCGTACCCGCGGTATTGTTGACGTTTGAACCTCAGCCAAAAGAGTATTTTGCCGAGCGTGTTCACGCCATGGCGGCGCCTCATCGTTTGACGCCGTTGCGTGACAAGCTGACGATTTTGGGCGAGACCGGCGCCTTAGACCATGTTTGGGTGATGCGCTTTACCGCCCAGTTTGCCGGCCTGAGTGCCGAGGCCTTCATCAATGATATTTTGATTAAGGCCCTTAACGTAAAGTATTTGCTCATCGGTGATGACTTCCGTTTTGGCAGCAAGCGCAGCGGTGATTTTGCCACCTTGCGCCAGCAAACCGCGTTTGTGACCGAATCGACGCCAACGGTATTGGTGGAAAATGTGCGTGCTTCCAGTACCATGGTCAGAGAAGCGTTGCTTCAGGGCGATCTGGCCGAGGCCGCCAAAGTGCTGGGCAGGCCTTACCAGCTGTCGGGCCGGGTCAAACATGGGGCCAAACTGGGCAGAACCTTAAACTGCCCGACCGCCAACATCCACCTACAGCAAAAAAATTATGCTTTGTCCGGTGTGTTTGTGGTGACGGTGCAAGGCCGGTTTGGTGAACAAGGCGGCGTGGCCAGCTTTGGCGTGAACCCGACCGTGACCCAGACCACGAATCAGAAGCTTGAAGTGCATATTTTTGGCCTAGATCATGAGATTTATGGCGAACGGCTGACCGTGACGTTTTTGCATAAACTGCGGGATGAAGCCAAGTTTGATGGCCTAGAGGCCTTACAAAAACAGATTTACTTAGACATGCAACATGCTCAAGCATACTTGCGCAGCTTATAACGAGAGACCCAATGACTGACTACCGCACAACCGTAAATTTACTTGATACGCCGTTTCCTATGCGTGGCAATTTGGCCAAGCGCGAAGGCGCCTGGTTGAAAAACTGGCAGGATCAACAACGCTATGAAAAACTGCGCCAAATCGGCAAAGGCCGCCCTAAGTTTGTGTTGCACGATGGCCCGCCCTACGCCAACGGCGACATTCACACCGGCCATGCGGTGAACAAAATTTTAAAAGACATGATTATCCGCAGCAAAACCCTGTCTGGCTTTGATGCGCCTTACGTACCGGGTTGGGATTGCCACGGTTTGCCGATTGAATTGATGGTGGAAAAAACCCACGGCAAAAACATTCCTGCGGCGCAGTTCCGTCAGCTGTGTCGTGAGTACGCCACCGAACAAATCGAGCGCCAAAAACAGGCGTTTATGCGCTTGGGCATGTTGGGCGATTGGGATCACCCTTATTTGACCATGGATTTTGTGACCGAAGCCAATACCGTGCGCACGCTGGGCCAGATTTACGCCCAAGGCTATTTGGTGAAGGGCGAAAAGCCGGTTCATTACTGTATTGAATGTGGTTCTGCCCTGGCTGAAGCCGAAGTGGAATACAAAGACAAGGTGTCGCCGACCATTGATGTGGGCTTTGAGTGCGTGGACAATCGCGCCGTGTCCGCCGTTTTTGGCGATGCCTATGTGTCTGGCAAAGTGTATGCCGTGATTTGGACCACCACGCCGTGGACCTTGCCCGCCAATAAGGCCGTGAGCGTGCACCCGGAAGTGGTGTATCAGCTGGTGCAAACCGCTAAAGGCTATGTGATTTTGGCCAAAGACCTGGTGGCCGATGCCTTGGCCCGCTTTGGTTTAGAAGGCAGTCCGGTGGTGGCCGAGGTGTTGGGCGAGCAGCTAGAGGGCCTAATGTTGCAACATCCGTTTATGGACAAGCAGGTACCCATTATTTTGGGTGACCACGTGACCACCGATGCCGGTACTGGCCTGGTGCACACTGCGCCGTCTCATGGTTTAGATGACTACAATGTGTGCTTGAAGTACAAAATTGAGATGGAAAATCTGATTTTGGACGACGGTCGCTTTAAGGCCGACGTGCCGTTTGTGGCGGGCAAAACCGTGTGGGATGCCAACCCCGTGTTGGTGACCGTGTTGGAAAAATCAGGCCATTTGTTCTCGGGCAAAAAGCTAGAGCACAGCTATCCACATTGCTGGCGCCATAAAACCCCCATCATCTTCCGCGCCACCGCGCAGTGGTTCATCGCCATGGACAAAGAAGGTGTTGACGGGCAAACCTTGCGCAGCAAAGCCATGAAGGGCGTTGAGGCGACTGACTTTGTGCCCGCCTGGGGCCGTGCGCGCTTAGAGTCTATGGTCAGCGGCCGTCCTGACTGGTGTATTTCACGCCAGCGCAGCTGGGGCACGCCGATGGCGTTCTTTGTGCACAAAGAAACCGGCGAACTGCATCCCCGCTCATTAGAGTTGATTGAAGAAGTGGCGTTGCGCATGGAGAAGCAGGGCATTGAGGCCTGGTTTAGCCTAGACGCCGAAGAGCTGATTGGCGCCGACGTCAAAGAGTATAAAAAGCTGACCGACACGCTGGACGTGTGGTTTGATTCTGGCTCGACCCATTACTCAGTGCTGCGCCAGCGCCCCGAGCTCACCTGGCCTGCCGACCTGTATTTAGAAGGCAGCGACCAACACCGCGGTTGGTTCCAGTCGTCGATGATGACGGCCTGCGCCACCATGGGCACGCCACCGTACAAGCAGCTATTGACCCATGGTTTTGTGGTGGATGGTCAAGGTCAGAAAATGTCCAAGTCCATTGGCAACGTGATCGCCCCGCAAACCATTAGCGACACCCTGGGCGCCGATATTTTGCGCCTGTGGACGGCGTCTACCGACTACACTGGCGAAGTGGCTTTGTCGGATGAGATTTTGAAACGGGTGACCGAAAGCTATCGTCGTTTGCGTAACACCTTGCGCTTCTTGTTGGCGAACCTTTCTGATTTCAATCCGACTAAAGATCAGGTGGCCGTGGCCGACATGCTTGAGCTAGACCGCTATGGCATGGTGTTGGCACAGCAGCTGCAAACCCAGGTGGCGGATCAAGACTATCCTGCTTATGCCTTCCATCACGCCGTGCAAGAAATCTTGCACTTCTGTTCGGAAGAAATGGGCTCGTTCTATTTGGACATTTTGAAAGACCGCCTGTACACCACTCAGGCCAATAGCCTGCCGCGTCGCAGTGCGCAAACCGCTCTATACCACATCACCCGTAGCCTCTTGTTGGTGCTGGGGCCTATTTTGTGCTTTACCGCAGACGAAGCGTGGATGGTGTTGACCGGTGAAGAAGAAGACAGCGTGCTGTACCATACCTGGCATGAGTTCCCCGCCATGGATGCCGCTGAACAGACGCAGCTGACGGCCAAATGGCAGGCCATTCGCGCCGTGCGCGAAGTGGCCAATAAAGAAATCGAAGCCTTGCGCGTGAACAATCAAGTGGGTTCTTCATTGCAAGCCTCGATTGAGATTGCCGCACCGCAAGACGTGGCCGATCAGTTGTTGAGCTTGGGCGATGAATTGCGCTTTGTGTTCTTGGTGTCTCAGGCCAGCGTCAGCGTGGCGCCTGAGTTGGCCGTCACCGCCGCCAGCGTGACCGCCGCCAAGTGTGAGCGTTGCTGGCACTATACCGACGACGTCGGCCAACATGCTGCTCACCCAACCCTATGTGGTCGCTGTGTGACCAACGTGGACGGTGAGGGCGAGGAAAGACTGCATGCCTAATAGCCAAGTGAAGCCAAAAAACCTCAAGTATTTTTTGTGGGCGGCGTTGATTGTGGTGTTGGATCAGGTCACCAAGCTGTCGGTACAGGGCAGTTTTTTGTACCAAGAGCGGGTCAACATCATTCCCGATTTTTTTGACCTGACCTTGTTGTATAACCCCGGTGCGGCGTTTAGCTTTTTGGCCGACGCCGGCGGCTGGCAGAAATACTTTTTCTTTGTCTTGGCCCTGGCGGTCAGCGCCTACTTGGCTTATGGCATTGTGAAAAATCAGTTCAGCACGCTGGCCAAATGGGCGGCTGCCTGTATCATGGGCGGGGCCATTGGCAACGTGATTGACCGTGGCCTACATGGGCACGTGATTGATTTTTTATTGTTTTATTATCAAAACTGGTTTTATCCTGCGTTTAACTTGGCCGACAGCTTTATTTTTATTGGCGCCGCCCTGTTGATAGTGGATACCTTTAAAAGTCAGAAAAAATAATCAATCTTGGTGGCAATGACGGCTGGTTGGCTTAGGCTGACCGGCTGTTTTGGCTTAAAGGTTAAGGATGTGATGATGAGTAAAGAAATTATGTTGGCCAATCCGCGCGGCTTTTGTGCTGGCGTGGACCGTGCCATTAACATTGTGGAACGCGCGCTGGAAGCATACGGTGCGCCGATTTACGTGCGCCATGAGGTGGTGCACAATAAGTTTGTGGTGGACAATTTACGGGCCAAAGGGGCTATTTTTATCGAGGATTTGGCCGACGTGCCGCCTGAGTCTACCTTGATTTACTCGGCCCACGGCGTGTCTGTGGCCGTGCAAGAAGAGGCCAAGGCGCGCGGGTTTCGTATTTTTGACGCCACCTGCCCTTTGGTGACCAAGGTGCACAACGAGGTCAAGCGCCTGTACGAACAGGACAATCAAATCATCATGATCGGCCATAAAGGCCACCCCGAAGTAGAGGGCACCATGGGTCAGGTCAAAGACAGCATGCTGTTGGTGGAGGTGGAGGCCGACGTGGCCACGCTAGAAGTACGCCATCCTGATAAATTGGCCTATGTGAGCCAAACCACGCTGTCCGTAGACGAAACCCGCGGCATTATTGCGGCGCTGCGTGCGCGCTTTCCTAATATTCACGGGCCCAAAAAAGACGATATTTGCTACGCCACTCAAAACCGTCAGGACGCCGTCAAAAAGCTGTCTGAGGATTGTGATTTGGTCATTGTCGTCGGTTCGCCGAATAGCTCGAACAGCAATCGCCTGCGTGAAGTGGCCACCTTGCGTGGGGTTGAGGCCTATATGGTCGACAACGCCACCTACTTGCAGCCAGAGTGGTTTGTGGGCAAGCATAAGGTGGGGGTGACGGCAGGCGCGTCTGCGCCAGAAGTCTTGGTGGAAGAGGTGGTTGCGGCGATTCAGGGCATGGGCCATGAGGCCATTGCCGAGCTGGAAGGCGTTGAGGAAAACATTATTTTTGTGCTGCCCAAAGAGCTGCGCTAGGCGCATGCCCCAGCTGCAGCCCTTATCTGGCCTTATTTCAACTCATATGATTAAGAATAGGGCCAGAATAAACGGTTGATTTAACGGTTATTTTGTAAATAGTCCAAAAGAATGTCTGAAAAGGCTTGCCAAGCTTCGGGAAATTTGGTTTAATGCATACCTCTTCTGATGAAGCAGTACTGAAGAATGGCTAGATAGCTCAGTAGGTAGAGCAACGGATTGAAAATCCGTGTGTCCCCAGTTCGATCCTGGGTCTGGCCACCAAATTTAAAAAACCAGCTTTCGAGCTGGTTTTTTTTCGTCTGCAAAGCGTGCGGGGCCTTGCCGTTTGGTTTGGGTGGCCGACGTGTTGACTCATAGATTTGGCCTAAAGCTTGGGCTGGGGGGGTGGTGTGATGCGATCAGTGTGTCTTAAGGTGGCGGGCGTGGTGTTGGCCTGTGTGTTGTCTGGGTGTGCGACGGTGGAGGTGGTCAACGTAGAGCGCATTGATGAAGTCATTTCCGGCATGGTGTTTGACCGTGACGCCAACATGATTTATGCCGCGGGCACGCATTATGATTATGAAATCATCCCCTGCGTGTGGGGTGCGTATGCAGGGGGCAAGCAGGTGGATGAGGCTTGCCAAAAGACCTTGCACGCCTTGACGAGTGCGCCCTTGAATGCCGCCATTAAGGACGTGAAGCTGAGGCTGTCCATCCGTAATGGCAGCGACAATGAGGTGAGCGGTGATTATCGGGCGATCGTGTTTGTCGGTGCCGACATGCGTACGGCACTGGCGGCGCAAGGGTTAAAAACGCATACGGTGGGTGAGGCCGACGTGTTGGCGATTAATCAGGCTCAGGGCACGCAGCATAACCCAGAAGAGGCGATGGCGTTTCGCGTCACGTTTGAGGGGCGGGTGGTCCAGCTGGCCGATCGTGAGGCGGTGCTGTCTAAGGGGCGGTTGGCTCGGCCTTTGCTGGTGAATACGCAGGTGTCGACGATTAAGCGTGGGCGTAGCGTGGTGCCGCTCTTTAAAGGTGCGGCGGCTGTGGTCATGGTACCGGTGATGGTGGTGGCCATCTTGCCGATGGCGGCGGTCTTGGCGTACTGTGAGCCAGGCGGTCGATGCTCGTAGTTCATTAAGCTGTTAAGTTAAATAAAAGCCCGTACGGTCTAAGCCATAGACTGTACGGGCTTTTTTTGTGTTTGGTGATGGTAATGGGCTTAAGTGTGAATAAAAACAATAATTTAGGGTATGTGCCTTGGCT
>JAGNPU010000351.1 GCA_017989485.1 Neisseriaceae bacterium | reverse complement strand
GGATAAGGCCGCGTTGCTGGCTCAGGTGCGACAGGCGATTGCCGCGCCGCAAAGCGTGCCTTTACGGCAGGAGTGGCAGCGGGGATTATAATTGAGCAATGGCCATCCGCATGGTGTGGCCGACCATCATTCATCAAGACTTAAGGAGCAATCATGTTATACGTCATCAGCGCCGTCGATGCGCCCAACACCCTGGCCCAACGCTTGGCCAATCGCCCCGAGCACCTGGTGCGCTTAGAGGCTTTACAGGCTGAAGGCAAGCTGGTGTTGGCCGGCGCCCATCCCGCCATCGACAATGAGCAACCCGGCGACGCCGGCTTTACCGGTTCGACCATTATTGCCGAGTTCCCCGACTTGGCCGCCGCCGAGGCTTGGGCACAGGCCGATCCATTTGTGGCCGCCGGCGTGTATCAAACCGTGACGGTCAAGCCCTTGCGCCGGGCGTTTTAAGCCCAAGCCGTGACGATTAACGCCGAGCCCTCGCTCGGTTTTTTTGCGGTCGTCAAAACGGAGGGTGACCCTGATGTTTTGATTGTGGCGGCCAGCGTTTTGCTGCATGATATTAGGATTTAGGCCTTAAGCAAAGGAAGTACGATATGACCAAAACGGCCTTGACCTTGATGCTGTCTATGGCATTGGCCTTCAGCGGCTGCGTATCTCCCGGGCCCACGTCGTGGGCGGTGAAAAAACTCATTGAGTCGGTGCCCTTGGCGACACCGCCGGTTGATTTTGCCCAAATCCAAGACGGTGTCGAGGTGCTGCCCAACCTCAGTTACCCATCGCAATACCAGAATAACGTCTACGACGTGTACTTGCCGAGCCAGGTGTCGCCCGGGGCCAGATTGCCGGTGGTGATTTGGGTGCATGGGGGCGCGTTTGTCGCCGGAGATAAGGCCGACGTGCGCTATTTTGCACCGGCCTTGGCCCATCAGGGCTATATGGTGGTGGCCATGAATTACCAATTGGCGCCGGCGGCCGTGTACCCAACGCCGCTGATTCAAATTCAAGAGCTGTATCGGGCATTGTTAACGGTGGCGCCTGAACATCAGGGCGACATGAGCCAGCTGTTTTTTGCCGGCGATTCGGCCGGTGCGCAAATGGTGGCCCAATTTTTGGCGATTCAAACCAATCCGGATTTGGCCACGGCGATGAGCATGCCGGCGGTGGTGCCGAAAAAACATTTAAAAGGGGCCTTGCTGTACTGTGGGCCTTATGACCTGTCGGCCTTAAAGGGCGGTACCGATTCGACCATGGTGAACTTTGTGCTCAATCAGCTGGGCTGGAGCTATTTGGGTGATAAAGACTGGTTACACAGCG
The DNA here is from genome assembly GCA_017989485.1 of Neisseriaceae bacterium. Classification (GTDB taxonomy): domain Bacteria; phylum Pseudomonadota; class Gammaproteobacteria; order Burkholderiales; family Neisseriaceae; genus JAGNPU01. The sequence continues at coordinate 1,280 of JAGNPU010000351.1, read as the reverse complement.
ATGCCGTTCGGCAGGCTGACGTGGTGTCGCACATGACGCCTGATTTCCCACCTGCCTATGTGACCGATGGCAATACTTTTTCGTTTGAAGCGCATGGTCAGGCCTTGGTGAAGGTCTTGCAACAGCATAAGGTACCGGTACACAGCCGCTTTTTTGACAAAGCCGACGGGGTCACCGAACACGAGTATCAGTTTAAAATGGACAGCGAAGCAGGGCAGCTGGCGTTTGCCGACAGCCTGCGGTTTTTAAAACAGTATCGCGGGCCTCAGTAACCACTAGGGCATGAGGGGTCATAGGGTGAGGTGCCCTTGCTGATAGTGCCAGCCATAGATGCTGGGGTCACAAAGCAGCCAGGTGCTCACATCTTCGGTGCCGATGGGCACCGTGTGGGTGCGCCAGGCAATCTGAAAGATCACGCAGTCAAATAGGTGATGAGGCGGCAGGGTTAAGGTGAGGGCATGGTGTTGATAGCCATCGACGATGCCACTTGCTTCACCATTGTCTTCATGCAGGCTGCCAATGTGGCATACGGTGTACTGGCCATCATTCACCCCCAAGCAGGCGAGGTCTTCGCCCGTTTCTGGCCCAGAATTGAGCAACAGCTCGGGCTTGGCCGCAATGCCACAGCAAACCTGTTGCGTGCTTGGGCCGATGGGGACGAGGAGGCGATAGAGGCCATCGACAAAGAATGGGCCTCGACTTAAGGGCAATGCGTCCGCCTGGTAGGGCTGGTGCTGCTGGTTAACGGTTAGGTAAACAGAACCAAAAGGGGTGTCTAGCATCGCGAGGTCTTTTTTGAGGAACAACAATGAGGATAGGATATTTTGATGATTACCGTCAATCTAAGGCCGGCATGGGCCTGTGTGGATGATGCGGCCGCCGCAAAAAAGCGCGGATGGATGAGCCGCCAAGGCGGTCGCCTGTGCCGCTGAACAGGAAGCCTGCTTTGGTGGTGTATGTGAAAGACTATCCGCACGGTACGGTAGAGCTGCCGCACACGCACGACTGCGCGCAATTGGTGCATGCCTTAAGCGGTGTGGTGAGGGTCGAGACGCAACAGGGGGTGTGGATGGTGCCTCCCAATCGAGGGCTGTGGCTGCCCGCTCGCATGCCCCATAGCCTACAGGCAATCGGTTTGGTGAAGGCGCGGACTTTATTTATTGATCCACTGGCCCGTGCCGATTTGCCCAACGTTTGTGGCGTGGTCGGGATTAGCCCCTTGCTCAAGGCATTAATCGTGGCCGCCATCGACATTGTGACCGTGCCTTTACGAGGGGGCC
>JAGNPU010000066.1 GCA_017989485.1 Neisseriaceae bacterium | reverse complement strand
GCATGGCCTATTGTTTTGCCTACACGACCGGCCCGTCATGGTGCACAGTGGCGGCATCCGTCATGAACTACAGCCTTTTGATGCCATCGCATTTGAACACGGCTTAAGCTTTCGCCTCAGCACGGCCGACACCGACACGGTAACCATTCCGTTTTTTGTGGCCCACCTATCACCGAACACAAGCGCCTAGCACCTTAAGGATGGATTGAACTTTCAAACCTATTTTGATTCTATTATTCTAATAAATATATAATTTCACCCAACCCGATGCCCCCGACACACCGTTGTCATGTCCCCTATTCTGGCCTAGTATAGGGGTTTTCCCATCATGGCTATTCGCCAGAACGCCCCGCCCCATGGACCCACGCCCCGCCTATTTTGCGCCCATCCTCACCCTACTTGAGTTTGAGGACTATGCCCACTTAAGCAAACGGTTAATTGACCTGACCTTAGACACCGACGACCTGGTGGAATACCAGCGCACCGTCGACCTCCTCGACTGGCGAGACACCGTGCCCGACGACCATGCCGACATCAAAACACGCCTGACCGAACGGCTCAACCAGCTCATGACAGCTTTGAGTGCTCAAGCCATGCCCGCCGCTCCGGCCTTGCTGATCAGTGCGCAGGCCATACGCCACGACTATGGTCAGGCCCAACATCGGTTTCAACTGGGCCCGATCAGCTTTGACCTACACGCAGGGCAAGTGGCCGGCCTAGTGGGTGAAAATGGCAATGGCAAAACCACTTTGCTCAGGCTATTATGCGGTGCCTTAAAGCTAAGCGACGGCACCTTAACCCACCACATCCCCCATCAAGACCGCTACGACCTGCGCAGCAAGCTGATTTACATCCCCCAGCGCACGCCGACGTGGAAGGGGTCGCTGTTAGACAATCTGACCTATACCGCCAGCCTCTTTGGCTGCAAAGGGCTGAAAAACACCTTATTCGTGGCCCTCATCGTGGCCCGTATGGGGCTACGGCCTTATAGGCAACACCGCTGGGCCGACCTATCCTCCGGCTACAAAATGCGCTTTGAGCTGGCGCGGGCGCTGCTGTCGCAGCCACAGCTGTTGTTCATTGATGAGCCTTTGGCCAACCTTGACATCCTGGCCCAGCAAACCGTGCTCGATGATTTTAAAGACATCACCCACTCTCCCTTTCGCCCCATGGCGCTCATGCTCAGCTCCCAGCAGCTGTATGAGGTAGAGCGCACCGCCGACTTTGTGCTGTTTCTCAAGCGCGGCCAGATGGACCACAATACCCAGCACGCCGATCCTGAGGCACCACAGCCCTTCATCGTCGAGCTAGACAGCGCCTGGTCGCAAGACCAGCTACAGGCGGCCTTCGCCATGCTTGAGCTCACCCACATCCAAAAAAACGGCGGCACTTATGTATGCCAGTTCCCCACCCACATCGACAGCTATGCCTTTTTACAACAGCTGATTCAAGAGCGTATCCCGGTGACCAGTTACCGTGACATTTCCCACTCCACCCGCCGCTTCTTTTTGAATGCTTGAGCTTTGCCATGATGACCAAATTAATCCATATCCTCCGCCTTAACCACCCCATGCTTTGGAACATCCGCATTGTGCCCATGGCCTGCGTGATTTTGGGCCTATACGCCCTGCTGTTTGCCCTGGGTTACCTCGGCCAAGAGCAATATACCCAACACCTTGGCAACAGCGCCGGCCTATACTTCATGACCTTTATCTGTGGGCTATTGCTGTTCATCGGCTGGCTGGTGGTGTATAGCCGCAACAATGGCTTTCGCTATTTTGCCCCACGCAGCACCGCCCAACTGTGGGGCGAGTGGGCCTTAATCTTGGCGCTGTGCAGCAGCCTGTGCGCCCTGCCTCTGGCCCATGTGGGCGGGGCCATGACCCGTCTGGCCCTGCATCAAGACGTGGCTCAGGCTCAGGAAAACCGACGGCTGCTCGACACCGTCAAAATCTTATTGCCCTATTATGTTGACCCCTATGAGTACGTGGCCGACCAGCATCAAGCCCTACCCATTCCAGCCGGCATGACCCTCATCCCCGAGCAACTGAACATGGATGACTATGCCGTGCGCCCAGACGCGACCAAGCAGCTGGTGATTACCGGCTATAAAGGCCATTCCCTATTGTTCTATCACAACCCTAACCCTCAGCAGAAACGGCTGCTGCAATGGCTGCGACAAGGCTCGGCCGAACCTGTTCTGGCCCTCATGACCCAATACCAAACCCTGCAAAAGAAAAACGGCATCCAACCTGTACTCACCCCCGAGGCCTGGTGGGCCAGCATCAACCAGCCACCGTTTTTTGCCCTTAGCGAAGGCATCGCCGACCCCAGCACCGTGCCCTTTAACACCATTGCCAGCGTCGACTATCAGCGCATTGACGATTGGGAAACCCTGTCGGAACGGCAAGACTTCACCTTGAACATCGACAATGCCCGCCTGGAAATGTTGCTGCTGCCCCTCAGCTTTGCCCTATTTTGGGGCATGGGCCTGTCGCTGCTGATTTTCTCCTACCGCCTCAGCACTGGCCGCGTCTGGCTTAAAGCCGCCCTCTGCGCCGGCGTCTTGCTGCTGCTGTCTGGTTTTATGGCGTCGGGCTCGGGCGTCTTTGTGTTCACCTTTTTTTGGGTCATGGTCTTTGCCCTCACCCTTTTGGTGATGTACAACCAGCTCAGGCTAGGTGACCCCAAGCGCCTCACCCACATCGCCATGCACTATGTATTTTGGCTGCCGCCGTGGCTGTTGGTCATGACGTTTGATGCCTTAAGCCGTGGCCGAGACGATGACCTCTTTGACCCCTTTGGCCTGACCTACATCTTCAGCCTCTGGGTGCTGATGCCGTTGTTGATGCCTGTATTAATCGCCTTTGTTCGGCGCTGGCAGGCCTTGCCAGAAGCCTAAACCGCCCCCATAAAAAACCGCCGCCCAGATTGACTGAGGCGGCGGTTTTTTTGACGACGGCGTTAGCGCGGGGCCAAATCACAGGGCCGATGATGGTCGTTCACCAAGCCGGCCGCCTGCATGAAGGCATAGCATATGGTCGAGCCGACAAACTTAAAGCCACGCTTTTTAAGCGCCTTGGCCAGCGCATCAGACGCCTCGGTGCTGGCGGGCACCTCTGCCATGGACTGACGCACCGGCGTGCCTTCTGGGGCCGCATAGCCCCACACAAAGGCACTGAAGTCCTCACCCGCTGCCTGCATGGCCAAATAGGCGCGCGCATTGCCGATGATGGCTTGGATTTTGCCACGATGGCGGATGATGCCAGGGTCCAACACCAGCCGTGCCACGTCATCCTCGGTCATCGCGGCCACTTTTTCAGGCACGAAGTCATGAAAACAAGCCAGATAATGCGCGCGTTTGCGCAACACGGTAATCCACGACAGGCCAGCTTGCTGGCCTTCTAAACACAGCAGGCCAAACAGGGCTTGGCCATCGTGCACGGCTCGGCCCCACTCGTCATCGTGATAGGCCTGATATAAGGGGTCGTCTGACACCCAACCACAGCGTTGTCTCGTCGTCATGTCTTATCCCGTAAAGAAAAACCGCACCAGATGGAAAAACACTGGCGCTGAAAAACACAGAGAATCGATGCGGTCCATCATGCCGCCGTGGCCTTGAATCATCGCGCCAAAGTCTTTAATCCCGACGTCACGCTTAATCGCCGACATGCACAGGCCGCCCGCAAAACCCGCCAGCGTAATCGCCAAGGCAATCAGGGCTGCCTGCCACGGCGCAAACGGGGTAATCCACCACAAAGAGGTGCCCAGCAATACCGCTGCGCCGATGCCCCCAAAAAAACCTTCACGGGTTTTATTCGGGCTCACATTAGGCGCAATCGGGTGCTTGCCCCACAGCTTGCCCACAATATACTGTAAGACGTCCGAGCCTTGCACCACAATCAACAAGAACAGAATTAACTTAATATTTTCCCCGTCAAAACCGTCGATGTCCAACATCAACAGCGCCGGCACGTGGCTGATGCAATAAATCGCAATCATCAGGCTCCACTGAATTTTCGCCATACGCCCCATGTAATCGGTGGTGTCACCGCCCATGGCGATTAAGGTCGGCACAAACAGGAACACATACACCGGAATCAAAATCGAAAACAGGCCATACCAACCGGTGGCGACCAGCACGTACTGCAGTGGCAAAATCACAAAAAAGCACACGAACAGCGTTTGATGATCGGCGGGCTTGGTCGGCGTCAGGGTCAAACATTCGCGCAAGGCAAAAAAGGAGATGAGGACAAACAAAATCACCGAACCCGTGGTCCCAATCAACAGGGCCAAGGTCACCACCACACACATCAACCACCAGGCACGAATGCGCGCGTTGAGGTTGTCGATGGTGGCCTTGGCCGATCCTTGGCCATATATTTTGGCCAGCACAAAGCCAATCACGCTGGCCACGACCAAGAGGGCAAACAGCCCTTGTAACAACACTCTTAAATTCGCATCAACATGGGTCATGGGGCCAGCTCCTGTAAAGCCTGCTGGGCGCGGGCCAAAAATTGATGACGGTCCTCATCGGCAGCCAAAGGCGCAATGGGCGCCCCAAACGTCGCCGAACAAATAATGGGGACAATCAATTTAGTGCCCTTAGGCAAAACGCGATTCAGGTTTTCCAGATACACGGGGATGAATTCGGCCTGAGGGTGCTGCTTCATCAAATGATACAAGCCGCTTTTAAACGGGCCTATGCCCTCGCCTAGATTACGTGTGCCTTCAGGAAAAATAATGATGGCCTCATCCCGTGCCAAAATCTCCCCCATGGCCTCAATCGGGTTTTCCACCACGGCATCTGGGTCGCTGGGTTTTTGCCGATCAATCAATAAGGCACGAAACACGTATTTGGCAATATACCGTTTGAGCGCGGTGGCGTCCCAATAGTCACGGGCAGCGATGGGGTGGACGCTGGGCCGAATCTCCTTAGGCAAGCCAGACCAAATCACCAAGCCATCGAGGTTACTCGAATGGTTGCCGTAATACACGCGGGCACCCGCCTGTGGCGTACTGCCCTGCCACCGCACCTGTACGCCGGTAATCAAGCGACTGAGCAACACCAAGACATAACCAGTAAAGGCCTGTCCCCAAGCCCAGCGCATATAAAATGCATCATCTTGCTTCTTCATTCACATCCTCCAATACCTGTTCTGTTCGTCGCCACGCCGTCCACGCACTGCCAAGCGCAATCAACGCCAGGGCGGTGAGCATCAGCCACTGCGCCCAAAGCGTCGGCAAGCAGGCCCCAATCAGCGCCGCGCCCGTCAGCACAGCCATGCGCTGCGGTTTGGCCATGGGGCCAAGGAATTTTTGCGGCAGGCCACAGCTGCCGCCCAACACGCGCACATAGGCTGTCGCCATCGCCAACAGCGCTGCCGCCCAGCCCAAATGAGCCGCCCAAGGCCAAGCGCTGAGGCCATACCCCAGGCCCAGCAAAATCAGGGTGTCCGCCACACGGTCGGGCAGCTCGTTATACACGGCCCCGCCGGGTGTTTTCATGCCGCCCTCAACCGCCACCATGCCATCAAACAGGTTGCACAGCAGTCGCGCCTGGATGCACAGCGCCCCCAGCACCAGCAGGACGCGCTGACCCAGCTCTTGGGCATAGCCTAAGCCCACCCAAAAACAGAAGCCGGCCAAGAGCGCAAACCCCATGCTGGCGATGGAAATCTGATTCGGCAACACCCCTGCTTGCGCCAGCCTCGCGGCGGTGGCACTCGCCCAGCGATTACCGCGGGCCTTAATCGGCCGTCTATTGTCCACGCTCATACTGCATCCTTATGCCGCCATAGGCCAAGCCCAAACAGCCATTTATTGATTAGGAATAAACACCATCCATAAAAATGCCCCGAGTGTGGGGCACGCCTGAGCACGCCCCTATGGGCGCGCAAAGGGCCAGTTTAGTTGCCGAAATAGGCTTTGGCCGCAAAGCTTAAAATAATGCCTATCCCTGCCAATAACAATAAACGGGTAATTAAATTCATCTCGATACTTTCCATCAGTAAGCCATTAAATCAAACAGGTTGCCTAAAGGCTTAGGCAACCTGCATGGGGTCATCATTAAGAAGCGTGCTTAGCCTTGCAATACGGTGGCGAATGCAGAGGCCACGTAATCCACGTTTTGGTTGTTCAAACCCGCCACGCACATCCGGCCAGAGCCCACCAGGTAAATCGCAAACTCATCTTTTAAGCGGTTGACCTGAGCTTCGGTCAAGCCAGTGAAGCTGAACATGCCGCGCTGGTTCAAAAAGTAAGAAAAATCTTTGCCCGGCACTTTGGCACTCAATACATCGTACAACTTCTGACGCATTTCCTTAATGCGCACGCGCATTTGCGCCACTTCTTCAGCCCATTCAGCGTGCAGCGCGGGGTTATTCATCACCTCTGCCGTGATGTAAGCACCATGTGCCGGTGGGTTAGAATACGTACGGCGAATCACCAGTTTCAACTGGCCCATCACCAAATCGGCTTCTGCTTTCGTTGGGCTCACCACAGACAGGCCACCACAGCGCTCGCCGTAGTAAGACAGGTTTTTCGAGAACGAATTGCTCACAAAGAAGGACACGCCGGCGGCCAGCATCGCACGGATGGCAAACACGTCTTCTTCTAGGCCATCGCCAAACCCTTGGTAGGCGATGTCCATGAACGGGATCAATTCACGTGCCTGCACCACGGCAATCACTTGGTCCCACTGTGCGGGGCTCAAGTCCACGCCCGTCGGGTTGTGGCAGCAAGGGTGGAGCAAGACGATGGTTTGCTTTGGCAAGGTGTTGAACAGCGCCAACATGTCTTCAAAGCACACGCCGCCGGTTTCGGCATCGTAGTAGGGGTATTTTTTGACCGTGATGCCCGCGCCTTCAAAAATGGCGATGTGGTTGGCCCAGGTAGGGTCGCTCACATAGCATTCGCTGTTGGGGAAATAGGTGTGTAAAAAATCGGCACCAATTTTCAACGCGCCTGAGCCGCCTAAGGTTTGCACGGTGGCGATACGGCCCTCTTTAATCGCGGCCGCATCGGCCCCAAACAAGAGGTTTTGCACGGCGCTACGGTAGGTCGCCAAACCTTCCATCGGCAAGTAAGAACGAGGCGTCAAGTGTTCAGCACGGGCGGTTTCCGCTTTTTTCACGGTGTCCAACAACGGCAATAGGCCGGCGCCATCTTGGTATAAACCAATGCTCAGGTTCACCTTAGGGCTACGGGTGTCTTTATTATAAGCATCTACCAAACCAAAAATCGGGTCACCTGGGTAAAAATCAACGTGCTGAAACATGGTTACTGTCCTATAAAAGTCAATGATTGATGGGTGCATCCATACGCTGAGGCACAGTTATTCATTCTAACCCAATCGCCCCAAAAGAAAAGCCCGTTTCTTGAAAAAAAAATCAAAAAACGGGCATTGATTGCCTTAAGCTGTGGTGCCTATCGCCGGCAAAGCCTTAATCTTCAACCACCACAATTTCGCCCTTGAGCGAGAAGGTGCCCGCACCGGTAATGCGCAAATCAATCATTTGATTGATCAAACGCGGGTTGCCAACAAAGTTGACCACGCGGTTGTTCTCAGTACGCGCCTGCAGCTGGCTAGGGTCTTTCTTAGAAATTCCCACCACCAAGCAAGGCTGAACCGAACCGACCATGCTCAGGTTAATGCGCTTGGTCTCGGCTTCGATCACCACGTTTAAGGCCGACAAACGACGGACTTTTTCACTGTGTGGCGTCTCATCCGGCAGGTTGGCCGCGGGCGTGCCCGGACGGGCGCTGTAAATAAACACATAGCTCAGGTCAAAGGCAACGTCCTTCACCAATTTCAAAGTCGCTTCAAACTCTGCTTCGGTTTCACCAGGAAAGCCCACAATGAAATCTGAGCTCAAACACAGGTCTGGGCGGATGGCGCGCAGCTTGCGGATAATCGACTTGTACTCCAGCGCCGTGTAGCCGCGTTTCATGGCCGACAGAACGCGGTCAGAGCCACTTTGCACCGGCAGGTGTAGGTGAGACACCAACTTAGGCAGCTTGCGGTAGCAGTCGATGATGCGGTCGTTAAACTCACGCGGATGACTGGTGGTAAACCGAATGCGCTCTATG
>JAGNPU010000065.1 GCA_017989485.1 Neisseriaceae bacterium | reverse complement strand
TTCGCGTGGTTTTTTGGGGCCAGTGGTGCCACTCAGGCTGGGTTTAGCTGAGCGTCATGAGGCTGCTTTTGGTGCGGGGCGTAATGCCACAGTTTCGGGAAGGTTTAGGCGTATGATGGTGAGGGCAAGCTTTGCTTTGACGTGGGCGTTGATTTGATGCTGATGAACCGGCTGGGCGACGGGCGTCAAAAAACGGCGTTTCACAAAGTGAAACGCCGTTAGTTATTGCGTGGTTTTTTAAATATCAATGTTCCGAGCAATCAACGCATTTTCCTCAATAAAGGCACGGCGTGGCTCCACGTCATCCCCCATCAGGGTCACAAACACGTCGTCGGCGGCCACGGCGTCTTCAATGCGCACGCGCAGCAGGCGGCGCACGGTTGGGTCCATGGTGGTTTCCCACAGCTGGCTTGGGTTCATCTCGCCCAGGCCTTTGTAGCGCTGAATCGACAGGCCTTTTTTGGCATCCGCCATTAAATACTCTAGGCCTTGACCAAAGGTTTTGATGTCCAGCTTGTTGTCGCCATTTTTCATGTAGGCGCCAGGCTGAATCAGGCCCTTCAGTTTTTGTGCGGTTTCGCTGATGGTGCGATAGTCGCTGCGGTTTAAGAAGCCCTGGTCCAAGAAGGTCACCATCACGTTGCCGTGTAGTTTGCGGGTGATGCGGATCAAATGCTCGGTGCTCGCCGCCACGCCGGTGTCTTCATTGGCCGGGATTTCGGTTTGGGCATGGCTCAACACCACTTCATCGGCAGGCACAAACGGCTGTAGGCGCGCGATGGCGTCTAGGGTGCCGGCTTCGGTGCTTAAGTCTAGGCCATCCACAAACAATAAGGCTTCCAGCACCAAATGGTCTAGGGCGCGGCTTTCGCGTTCGATGGCCGATTTGGCGGCAATGTATTGCTTAGACAGGGCGGCCAGCTCGTCGCCGACCATGTGCACGTCGCCGCTAACCAGTTCGGCACCGTTAATCGCCAAGCCCAATAAGAACTGTTCTAGCTCGGCATCGTCTTTCAAATAGCGTTCTTGACGGCCGTGTTTGGCCAGGTAGAGCGGGGGTTGGGCAATGTAAATATGGCCACGCTCGACCAGTTCCGGCATTTGACGGTAGAAGAAGGTCAGCAGCAGGGTGCGGATGTGGGCACCATCGACGTCGGCATCGGTCATGATGATGATGCGGTGATAGCGCAGTTTTTCCGGATTGTATTCGTCTTTGCCAATGCCGCAGCCCAGGGCGGTGATCAACGTCGCCACTTCTTGGCTGGCCAGCATTTTGTCAAAGCGGGCTTTTTCCACGTTCAAGATCTTGCCTTTAAGCGGCAAAATCGCCTGATTCTTACGGTCACGACCTTGTTTGGCAGAGCCACCGGCCGAGTCCCCTTCGACCAGGTACAGTTCCGATAGGGCGGGGTCTTTTTCCTGACAGTCGGCCAGCTTGCCGGGCAGGCCTAGGCCGTCCATCACGCCTTTACGGCGGGTAATCTCACGCGCCTTACGGGCGGCGTCACGGGCGCGGGCGGCGTCGACAATTTTGCCGCAAATGATTTTGGCGTCGTTGGGGTTTTCTTCCAGAAACTCGGTGAGGGTCTGGTTGATGATTTCATTGACCACGGGGCCGATTTCACTCGACACCAGTTTGTCTTTGGTTTGTGAGCTGAATTTAGGGTCGGGCAGTTTCACCGACAAAATACAGGTCAGGCCTTCGCGCATGTCGTCACCGGTGGTGTCTACTTTGGCGCGCTTGGCCACTTCGTTGGCTTCGATGTACTGGTTTAGGGTACGGGTCATCACCTGGCGCAGGGCGGTTAAGTGGGAGCCCCCGTCGCGCTGGGGAATGTTATTGGTGAAGCACTGTACCGATTCTTGGTAGGAGTCGTTCCACTGCATGGCGATTTCCACGCTCATGCCTTCTTTTTCGCCCATGGCGTAAAACACGTTCGGGTGCAATACGGTGCGCTTGCGGTTTAGGTAGGTCACAAAGCCGGCCACGCCGCCGCTGAAGGCAAAGTCTTCGACGCGGTCGTTGCGTTGGTCGACCAATTTAATGCCGACGCCGTTGTTCAAGAAGGACAATTCGCGAATACGTTTGGCCAGGATGTCAAAGTTAAACACCACTTCACCAAAAGTGTCCACGCTGGCCATAAAGTGAACGCGCGTGCCTTGTTTGTCGGTTGGGCCAATCTCGCGCAAGGGCGCCACGGCGTCGCCGCGTTGGAACTCAACCTCGTGCAAAATGCCATTGCGGGCAATGGTCAGGCGCAACCAGTCTGAGAGGGCATTGACCACAGACACACCAACCCCATGTAGGCCACCAGAAATTTTATAGCTGTTGCTGTCAAATTTCCCCCCGGCGTGCAAAATGGTCATGATCACTTCGGCCGCAGAACGGCCCTCTTCTGGGTGGATGTCGGTGGGGATGCCCCGACCGTTGTCTTCCACCGAAATAGAGTTGTCCGCATGAATGGTGACAGTGATCTTGTCGCAATGGCCGGCTAGGGCTTCGTCAATGGCGTTGTCTAAGGTTTCAAACACCATGTGATGTAAGCCCGTACCGTCCTGCGTGTCGCCAATATACATGCCGGGGCGTTTGCGAACAGCATCTAAGCCTTTTAATACTTTAATACTGTCGGCACCGTAATCGGGTTGGGTCATAGTCTTTTCTCATTTCAATCAATATAAATAACAAACAGTGACAAAGTCACTGTTTCGTGACGCGACACGGGCCGCATTAAATGCGCATGGGCATCACGATGTATTTAAAGTTTGGATTTTCAGGAATGGTGAACAGGGTTGAGCGAGAGGCATCGCCAAAGGCCAGCTGTAGGTCATCCACGTGGACGTTGCGCAGCACGTCCATTAAGTAGGCAATGTTAAAGCCCACTTCTAAGCTTTCGCCCTGATAGGCGATTTCGATCTCTTCTTGGGCTTCTTCTTGGTCGTTGTTGCTACACACGACGCTTAAGACGCCCGGTTTGATTTGCAGGCGGGCACCGCGGAATTTTTCATTGGCCAAAATGGCGGCACGTTCGAGTGCGCCCAATAGTTGGGTACGGCCAACCAAAAACATTTTGTCGTTGTCCAGAGGAATCACGCGGTTAAAGTCGGGGAATTTGCCGTCGATGATTTTGCTCACGATGACGGTGTCGCCACAGCGCAGGCGCACCTGATTGGTCAGCAGCTCAATGGTCAAAGGCTCTTCTGGCTGGTTTAACAGTTTGAACAGCTCGATCACGGTTTTGCGCGGCAGAATCACTTCGGCCTTAGGCAATTGGGCGTCGATGGTGCAGCTGACATAGGCCAGACGGTGACCGTCGGTGGCCACCAGACGCAGCTGGTCGCCTTCGGTTTGCATCAACAAACCGTTTAAATAATAGCGTATGTCTTGCACGGCCATGCTGTACTGAACCTGAGACAGCATTTGCTTAAAGGCATCTTGCGGCAGGCTGAAGCAGGAGGCAATGTCTTCGCCGACGGACAACAACGGAAAGTCATCTGCGGGCAGGGTTTGCAGGTTAAAGCGGCTTTTGCCTGCTTTCAACGTCATGCGGTTGTCTGCCTGATCTAAAGACACTAGGGCGTTGTCGGGTAGGGCACGCAAAATGTCCTGTAATTTTTTGGCGTTGGTGGTCACCCGGAAATCGTCGGTGCCGGTGGTCGGGCCTAGGGTGTGAATTTGAATTTCTAAGTCGGTGGCCAAAATATGGGTTTGGCCGCCTTTGCTCTCAATCAGAACGTTAGACAAAATCGGTAATGTGTGGCGACGCTCCACAATCCCTGTCACCATTTGCAATGGCTTTAGCAGGGCATCACGTTCAGCTTGTAAAATAAGCATAATCAATTCCTTAAGAAAGTTTCATTCAAGTTCAGTTGCGTAGTATTCGTAATAGGGCCTCGTAGTCTTGTGAGACTTCGGGGTCGGTTTTTTTGAATTCATTAATGGTTTTATTCGCGTGCAACACCGTGGTGTGGTCGCGATTGCCAAAGGCGTCGCCAATGCTGGGTAAGCTTTGCTGGGTCAGCTCTTTGGCCAAGGTCATGGCGATCTGTCGAGGGCGTGCAATGGCGCGGGTGCGCTTTTTGCCCAAGATGTCGTTGACCTTGATGTGGTAGTAATCGGCCACAATTTTTTGAATCTGATCGATGGTGATTTGACGCTGGGTCGTGGCCAAGATGTCTTGTAAGGCATATTTGGCCAATTCGGTGTCGATCTCGGCGTTCAAGAACTTACTGGTGGCAACCACCTTCTTAAACGCGCCTTCTAATTCCCGCACGTTAGAGCGGATGCTTTGGGCAATAAAAAAGGCGGGCTCATGCGCGAGGCGCACGTTTGACTGTTCGGCCTTGCGTTGCAAAATGGCCACGCGCATTTCTAGTTCGGGCGGGGCCAGCTCAACCGTTAAGCCCCAAGACATGCGTGATTTTAGGCGGTCGTCCATGCCGTCGATCTTATTGGGTAGGGTATCACAGGTCATCACCACCTGTTTTTGCGTGTCCACAAGATAGTTAAACAAATAGAAGAATTCTTCCATGGTGCGGTCTTTGCCCGAAATAAACTGCACGTCGTCGATGATTAATAGATCAAGCGAGTGGTAATACTGTTTAAATTGGTCAAACGATTTCTCGCGGAAGGCGCGCATGATGTCGCGCACATAGCTTTCGGCATGAATGTAGCGCACCTTGGCTTTGGGGTTCAGCTGATACACGCGGTTACCAATAGACTGCACCAAGTGGGTTTTACCCAAGCCGGTGCTGCCATAGATGAACAACGGGTTGTAGTTGCTGTCGCCTGGGGTTTCTGCAATGTGCTGGGCGGCGGCGCAGGCCAGGCGGTTGCCTTTACCTTCTACTAGGGTGTCGAAGGTGTAGGCGCTGTTCAGGCGCGTGTTTTCATGGGTGTGGCTGATGCTTTCGGCACGCTTGATTTTTTCTTCATCGGTGTCGTTGACGTTTAAAATCGGCTGAACCGGCACGCTCACGGGCACTCTGGGCGCGGTTTGAACGTGTTTGGGCATGATGTTGGCGGCAGGGCTGGGCTTTTTTTGTTCTGCTAAGGCCACGGTTTGCCCCTTGCCTACTTTAAGGACCAGTGGCAAGCTATCAGGGGTCAGCTCAGCTTGAATGGCCAAGATGCCTTCGAAAAAGCGGTCTTTGACAAAGCTCAGCATAAAGTTGTTCGGCACGTATACAATCCAATTCGCCTCAGACTCATCCACGGTGAGGTGACGAATCCAAGTTTCGTATTGTTGCGTCGATAGCTCATTTTTTAAACGAGTGAGGCATTGCAGCCAAAAATCAGTTAATTGCATAAGTGCGACAGTTTTTCTTAAAAAGTAAGTCAATGGGTCGTGCTTGTCGACGTCGCTTCGGGGTAAAATAACCCCCAGTACGCGCTAGGTTGCCCTAGGTGTAGGCGATTGATATTAATCAGCAAACGACGGACAAAAGAAAGTTTCCACTCTAAGCCCTATATTTTACCCTGTTTTGCTAAAGTTATCCACAGACAATGTTGAAGTGCAGAGCGCTAAAAACATTGACAAATTCAATAAAACAGGGTGTAATCCCTCGTTTACTTGATTGCAAAATGTAGGAATACTCATTATGAAACGTACTTACCAACCTTCAGTTACCCGTCGCAAACGCACTCACGGTTTCTTGGTTCGCTCTAAAACCCGTGGTGGTCGTG
Organism: Neisseriaceae bacterium; assembly: GCA_017989485.1. Classification (GTDB taxonomy): domain Bacteria; phylum Pseudomonadota; class Gammaproteobacteria; order Burkholderiales; family Neisseriaceae; genus JAGNPU01. The sequence continues at coordinate 2,457 of JAGNPU010000065.1, read as the reverse complement.
CCGTTTTGGCTGCGCGTCGTGCTAAAGGTCGTAAACGCTTGGCTGTATAAGCTTTGCAAAACCGATTTGAGCGGCGATATCGTATGTTAAAAACGGATGAATACTCATCCGTTTTTACATTACGCCGTACCAAAAGCAATGCTTACTTCCAAGTCTTTGTAGGACCTAATACATTGGGTCACGCTCGATTAGGATTGGTGGTGGCCAAGAAAGTAGCCAAGCGCGCACATGAACGAAATTACATGAAGCGACTGGCTAGGGAATGGTTTCGTTGCCATAAACACACACTTTCTGGAAAAGATTTTATTGTCCGCGCCAAGAAAAAGTTTGAGCGTGAAGAATATGCCGAAGCAGTTGCGGCATTGGCTTCTCTCATTCAAAGGCAAAATCAATGATCTCACGATTATTTAAGCTCATAATCCGGTTCTATCAGTTGTGCATCAGCCCCTTGATCCCGCCTCGTTGTCGCTATACGCCGACTTGTTCACAGTATGCGCTCGAAGCGATTCATAAGCATGGTGCCTGCAAAGGCGGCTGCTTGGCTGCAAAACGTATTTGTCGTTGTCATCCCTTCGGTGGCAGTGGCTACGATCCTGTCCCCTAAATGGAAAAGTTGATACGCTATGGAATTTAAAAGACTCATCTCATTTGCCATCGTGGCGATGGCGATTTTGATGGGCTGGAACTACTTCTTCCCAGCTCCAGAACCAGTGGCCGTGACCCAGCAGGCGACAACAGATGCTGCCGGTCAAACGACTACCACAGCAAACGGCACCGTTGCTCAAGATTCAAAACTGAGTAAAGGTGAGCGCATCCAAGTAACAACCGATATGTTTAACGCAACCATTGACACCAATGGTGGCGATTTACGTCGTTTAGAGCTATTGCAACACAATGCCACCGCTGATGAAAAACAGCAAATGGTGTTGTTGGACGACGCGGCGAATTATACCTATGTGGCGCAATCAGACCTTTTGGGTCCTGATGGTCAATACCTATTAAAAGATGTGGCGTTTACCGCCCCACAAAATAACTACACCTTAACCGGCGACACCCTTGAAGTCACTTTGAGCGCGCCGGAAACCAATGGTGTGGTGATCAAAAAAATCTATACCTTCACCAAAGGCAGCTACAAAATTGGCGTGCGCTTTGACGTGTTGAATAACGGTACGGCACCCGTGAAGCTGGACGCCGTGTTCCGCTTATTGCGAGATGGCAGCACCCCAGAAGGGGAAAGCCGTTTGGCGCACGTGTATACCGGCCCGGCTTTGTATACGCCGACAGGTGGTTTCCAAAAGATTTCTTTTGGCGACTTGGACACCGACTACAGTAAAGGTCGCGACGCGGCTGATTACGAACGCCGTGCACCGAGCGGTTGGGTCTCTATGATTCAGCATTACTTTGTGTCGGCTTGGATATTAGAGCCTAAAGACCAGGCCAGTGCCTGTGCCCAAGGCGGCGGTGAATGTCAGTTTGACATCCGCAAACGCAGCGATGGCCTCTATTCTGCTGGCGTGCGTGTGCCGATGACGGCCGTGGCCCCAGGCCAAAGCGCTGCGTTGAGCATGACGCTTTACTCTGGTCCTGAAGAATACAGCATCATGAAGGGCGTGGCCGATAACCTACACCTGAGCAAAGACTACGGCAAAGTACATATTTTTGCGTCGCCCTTGTTCTGGTTGTTGAATAAAATCCATGAGTTTGTGGGCAACTGGGGTTGGTCGATTGTGCTGTTGACCGTGGTGGTGAAATTGGTCTTGTACCCATTGACCTCTGCGTCTTATCGCTCGATGGCCAAAATGCGTGCCGTGGCCCCGAAAATGACCGCCATGCGTGAGCAGTACGGCGAAGACAAAGTCAAACTGCAACAAGAAATGATGAGTCTGTATAAGAAAGAAAAGATTAATCCTCTTGGCGGCTGTTTGCCTATGCTGGTGCAAATCCCCGTGTTTATTGGGCTGTACTGGGCGCTGTTTGCCTCGGTAGAGCTGCGTCAAGCACCGTGGATGGGTTGGATTACCGACCTAGCACGCCCTGACCCTTACTATGTGTTGCCTGCCTTGATGGCCATCACCATGTTCATGCAAACCTTCTTGAATCCGCCTCCGGCAGATCCGATGCAGGCGAAGATGATGAAGATTATGCCGATTGCGTTCTCGGTGATGTTCTTCTTCTTCCCCGCCGGTTTGGTCCTGTACTGGTTGGTGAACAACATCTTGTCGATTGCCCAGCAATGGATGGTGAATCGTAAGATTGCCAAGCAAACCGATCTGGCCCGTGTGGAAGCCAAACGTCCGCAGTAATGACGAGATGCGATACAAAGCAGTCTGAAAAGGCTGCTTTTTTTGCGCAAGCAATGATGAACCATCGGCTGAATGGGGTTTAGGCCCCATGGTCTAGAAGAAATAATGAATCAAAGCAATGACTTTTGATGTGCGGCATTGGCTAGGTAGGGGA
>JAGNPU010000350.1 GCA_017989485.1 Neisseriaceae bacterium | reverse complement strand
GTAAAGCCTAGGGCCAGTAAAATACCCCCGATGATGGACAGCAGTAGGCTGATGATCATCATGTTGTTTGGATGGGTGGTGATCAATAAGTCTTGGTCGGCCACGACGTTGATGGGGAGTTTCGGGCTGAGCCCTTCTAAGGCATTAATGCCGATGCGTACGGTATGCACGCCGGGTGCCACGTCGATTTCAATGGCGTCATCGTTCTTGACGCTGGCCACATTGTGACCGTCGATGAATACTTTAAATGGGCGTTTTAGAGAGATTAAATGCCAATTACGTTTGACGATGAGTTTGGCCATGGGGCATCCTAGTTGTAAGTATGGAATTAATCAGACAATTGTATCCCAACCGCATGCGCTTGATAAGCCTATAAACAGGTAAAATCAGGTAAGCAGTCGGTGATAAGAGAGGGCAGTATGACAGACATTAGCTGGCAGGATTTTCAGAAAATAGACTTAAGAGTGGGCACGGTGGTGGCTGTAGAGGCTTTTCCCGAGGCGCGTCGGCCCGCATATAAGCTGCACATTGATTTTGGGGCAGAGATAGGCGTCAAAAAATCCAGTGCCCAAATCACCGATTTGTATGATGAAGATAGCCTATTGGGCAAACAGGTTGTTGCCGTGGTGAATTTTCCCGCCAAGCAGATTGGGCCAATGATGTCAGAGTGTTTGGTCACCGGTTTTCATCGTGAAGATGGTGCCGTGGTGTTGGCGGTGCCCCAGACAGAGGTGCCTAACGGCAGCCGCTTGGCGTAAGGGCATGAGCGCGTCATTACTGCTGCAGTATCAGCAACAATGGGGTTTACAGGCTTTGGCCGAGCCCCTGGTCACGGCATCTGGTCGGGTACAGCATGTACAGTTGAGTGATGGCCGTACCGCGATGCTCAAGGTGACTAAGGATGAGGCGGAGCAGCGTGGCGGCCGCCAGTTGCTGGGCTGGCAGGGGTGTGATCAGGTTGTGCCGGTTTATGCTCATGCGGATGAGGCTTTGTTATTGGCGTTTGCCCCCAGCTCATGGTCGTTGTTGCAGCGATGGCAACAGGATGCGGGCTGTGATGATGACGCCACGCAGGTGTTGGCGACGACCTTGAATCAAGTACACCAGATGGCCTTGGCACCCGCAGGGGACACCTTACCCTTGGCGCAATGGCTGGCGGATTTGTGGACCACTTCCTTGCCCATGCCGTTACTGGGGCCGATACGGCGGTTGGCCGACAGGCTATTGTCGACGCCTCAATCCTGCGTGGGGTTACATGGTGACGGCCACCACGGCAATGTATTGTGTTTTGAGCCGGGGCACTGGCGTGTGATCGACCCCAAAGGGTTACAGGGGGAGCATTATTTTGACTATGTGCCCATTCTGACCAACCCAGATCTGGGGGCATGGGGAGTACAGCCAGAGCGGTTTGAACGACAGCTGGCAAGGGTGTGCGCACAGCAAGACTTAGACCCACAGCGCTTGCGTCAATGGGTGGCGGTGGGCGCCGCGTTGTCGGCCGTGTGGTTTTTAGAGGATGGCTTACAGGCGCAAGGGCAGCGACAGCTATTGCTGGCGGCCATGGCGCTTGAATCGGCCCAGATGGGCGATGTGATGGGCCACCATCATGACAAAAAAGGGCAATAGGGATGAACACAGCAATATTTTGGCTATTAGATGGCTATGCAGACTGGGAGGGGGCTTATTTAAGCAGCCGCTTGCATCAGTCACCCGATTGGCAGGTGAAAACGGCGTCACTGACGGCTGGCCGCTGCGTGTCGATGGGGGGATTTACCACCATGGTGGATTATGGACTGGCGGACTTGCCTGACCACGTCGATGTATTGGTGCTGCTTGGTGGTTTGGGTTGGGATATAGACCATCCGGCATTAAGCCGCCTGATCGGCCAGTATCTGGCCCAGGGCGTGAAGGTGGGTGCCCTATGTGGTGCCGTTGATTATTTGGCCAAGCATGGCCATTTAAACCAGTTTAAACACACCGGCAATGCCCTTGCGGCATGGCAGGACATGGCTGGTTATCAGAATGCGGCTGGCTTTGTGCCTGAGCAGGTTGTGGTGGATCGCCACCTCATTACGGCGAATGGCACTGCCGCGGTCGATTTTTCTGCAGCCATGTTAATCGCACTGGGGCAAGGGTCGGCCGCCGCCATTGCGCAAGAACATGCTTTATTCAAAGTGGGCTATTATGACTATAGGGCGCAGCATGGCGACCCCTACGCGGCGTCATGAACGCACAACCGCTGTCTAAGGCTGAGACGGCGGTTTTTTTTGCCTTATGGCCGTGCGGCTAAGGCCAAGGACTGACGTAATAGCGTCCACAATGCGGTGCGACGCTTCTCAAAGGTGTCGGTGCTGTCGCTGAGCTCGTCGGCATAAATCAGCTCCACGTGAAGGCCGTCGACGATGCCCAAATACGCTTGGGCAAAATGGGCCAGCTCCTCCTCGGTGAGTTTGGCGAGGCCGGGTTGGCGCAGCAATTGCTGGGTGAATAAGGTGTGCAAATACTGTAGGTAATCACGATAGCCGCGAATAATGCGCTGGCGTAGGTGTGCCGGCGGTAAATAGGCCGTGTGCAATAAAAACCGTAGCCATACCGATGCCGTGTAGCGAGGGT
>JAGNPU010000349.1 GCA_017989485.1 Neisseriaceae bacterium | reverse complement strand
TTTTCATCCTCTTGATGGGGGAGGCCCACCACCGTAAACGAGGCGGGTGCGGGTTCGGTGTGCCATTCGGCCTCAATGGCGGCGAGCTTCACCTTTTGCACTTCGCCTGACTCATAGCCAGATTCATCGCCCAAGACCACCACCGACAGGGCGGAGGCCAGGCCAAAGGCGGCGGCGATGGCAAAGGAACGGATGGCAAAGCCCTGGTCGCGTTTTTTGAGCAGGTATAAGGCCGAAATGCCCAAAACAAACATCGATGCCGTCACATAGCCGGCGGCGACGGTGTGCACGAATTTCACCTGAGCAACGGGGTTGAAAAACACCTCGCTCATGCTGGTGAGCTCCATGCGCATGGTCTCGTAGTTGAATTCCGCCCCGACAGGGTTTTGCATCCAGGCGTTGGCAATCAAAATCCACAGCGCCGAGAGGTTAGAGCCTAAGGCCACCAGGAAGGTCACCATTAAATGCTTGTGTTTGGACAGTCTATCCCAGCCAAAGAAAAACAGGCCGACAAACGTGGATTCCAAAAAGAAGGCCATCAGGCCTTCTACGGCCAGAGGCACGCCGAAAATATCCCCCACGTAGTGGGAGTAATAGGCCCAGTTGGTGCCAAACTGAAATTCTAGGGTAATGCCGGTGGTGACCCCCATGGCAAAGTTAATCCCAAAGAGCTTGCCCCAAAAGCGGGTCATGTCCTTGTAGATTTCTTTGCCGGTGATCACGTAGGCGCTTTCGCAGATGACCAATATCCAGGATAAACCCATGGTTAAGGGGACGAATAAAAAATGGAACAGGGCGGTTAGGCCAAACTGCAGCCGCGATAAATCGACTAAATCAGTGAGCATGGTCATGGTCTTTCAAGAGTCAATAGGATTGGGTAGGGCGTTCAAAAAAATGGGTGTCTACTTCCGTCGCGGGGACGGTCATGTTTTTGGCCACGGGTTGGGCAAACCAGAAGTACCAAGCACCGTAGAGTAAAGACAGCTTGATGGCCAACATAAGGCAAATTTCCAGCCATAAGGGCAGGCGCTTAAGGCGCCATGGCGACATTATTTTGGCAGGCATCTGGTTTACCTTTCATTAATTACAGAAAATAGAAAAATATAGGCGTTCTGCTGATGTATGTCAATGGTGTGTGGGGTAGTTGATGCCGAGAATGAGGTTGATGTGGCGAAAGGAGGATCATCGCCTTGTTTTTATTAATTAAACTTGATTTAATTTATGGTGTTAATTATTAATGTAAAAGCATACTTAAGTCAAATAAACGTGAGGTGGGTTGTGGCTTTTTGGTCTTTAAAAAAGCACGACCATGGTTTAGATAAGCCCCCCACCCAAAAGCCGATTGTGCTAAACTTGGGGCTCAATAATACCCCTGAATCTTATCTACCATAAAGGCGCATGAATGGCTGGGAATACATTTGGACAGTTGTTTACTGTCACCACGTTTGGCGAAAGCCATGGTCCGGCATTGGGTTGCGTGATCGACGGTTGCCCGCCCTTGTTGGCACTGACTGCTGAAGACATACAGCAGGAATTGAACCGCCGTAAACCCGGCACCAGCCGTCACGTCACCCAAAGAAGAGAAGCGGACGAAGTTGAAATTTTGTCCGGCGTGTTTGAAGGCAAAACCACGGGCACCCCGATTGCCCTGTTAATCCGCAATACCGACCAGCGCAGCAAAGACTATGGCAACATTGCCGAAACCTTTAGGCCTGGGCACGCAGACTATACCTATTGGCACAAATACGGCATCCGCGACCACCGTGGAGGCGGCCGCAGCTCGGCGCGTGAAACCGCTGCACGCGTAGCCGCTGGTGCCGTGGCCAAGAAGTGGCTACAGCAGCAGTTTGGCACCCACATCGTGGCCTATGTCACCCAAATCGGTGCAGAGGTGATTGAGTTCGCCAGCTACGACGACATCAATCAAAACCCATTTTTTGCCGCCAACCAAAGCCGCGTGCCGGCCTTGGAAGACTATATGGACAGCGTGCGCAAAAGCTTGGATTCGGTTGGCGCCAAGTTGAAAATAGAGGCCTTTAACGTGCCGGTCGGCCTGGGCGAGCCCGTGTTTGATCGCCTAGACGCCGACATCGCCCACGCCATGATGAGCATTAATGCCGTTAAGGGCGTCGAAATTGGGGCGGGCTTTGCCGCCGTGGCGCAACGCGGCTCAGTCCATGGTGACGAGCTGTCACCGCAGGGCTTTTTAAGCAACCACGCCGGCGGCATTTTGGGCGGCATCAGCACTGGCCAAAACCTCGACATCAACATCGCGATTAAGCCGACTTCCAGCATCGCCACGCCGCGCCAGTCGATTACCAAGACGGGCGAGCCGATTGAAATGGCCACCCATGGTCGCCACGACCCCTGTGTGGGCCTGCGTGCCGCGCCCATTGCCGAAGCCATGTTGGCCTTGGTCTTGATCGACCACGCCTTGCGCCTGCGCGCTCAGTGCGCCGACGTCAGCGTGGACACACCGACCCTTTAATCACCAAGCTCGGCCCTCGCGCTGAGCCTGGTGCCCTTGATGACTCATGCAACAGGAAGGAATACCCCATGGCACACGGACCCAGATTTGAACAACTATGCTTGGCCGCACGGGCTCAGGTAAACGGCAT
>JAGNPU010000348.1 GCA_017989485.1 Neisseriaceae bacterium | reverse complement strand
CGCATTGGAAACGTTGATCACGTTTTGCTTAAACCCACCCCATTTGGCCACTTTGGCATCGGGTTTGATTTTGGGGTTCACAGGGTATTCCATGTTCAGGTCGGCAAACAGGTTTTGGGCCTTGTCACCAGACAGCCATTCGATGAATTTTTGCGCTTCGGCTTTGTTCTTGGTGTGCTTGGCCACGCCCGCACCCGAAATGTTCACGTGGGTGCCCTTGGCTTTTTGATCGGCCCAGAATATGCCTACGGGCAGCTCAGGTTTTTTGTCCATTAAGCGGCCATAGTAATACGTATTGGCAATGCCCACGTCGCAACGACCGGCGGCAATGGCTTCCAATAGGGCGGTGTCGTCAGCAAACGGTGGGGTGGCCAAGTTTTTGACCCAGCCTTTGACCATTTGTTCGGTTTTAGGCACGCCAACGTCGGCAATGTGCATGGCCACCAGCGATTGGTTATACACTTTTTTCGAGGTGCGTAAGCACAGCTTGCCCTGCCATTTGTCGCTGGCTAAGTCGGCGTATGACGACAGTTGCTCAGGCTTAATTTTATTGGTGTTGTAGAAAATCGTGCGGGCGCGAACCGATAGGCCAAACCATTGATTTTTTGGGTCACGCAGGTGTGAGGGCACGTTGCTGTTCAATACTTTAGATTGAATGGGTTGTAACAGACCCATTTCGCTGGCCTGCCATAGGTTACCACCGTCTACGGTAATCAATACGTCGGCAGGGGAATTCTTGCCTTCTGCGCGCATTTTCTCCATCAGCGGGCCTTCTTTGTCCGACACCAGCTTCACGTTCACGCCGGTTTCCTGTTTGTATTTGGCCACGATGGGCTGTAACAGCTGCTCCGCACGCGATGAATACACCACTAAGTCCTGTGCCAATACGGGGGTTGCGCCAAGTGCAGCCAAAGACAAAATCCATAACTTAGACATATTGATTCCTAAAGATTAAATGATAACTACTCGTATTATGGTTTGCATCATAAGCCAGGCGGGGCCTATTCGTCTAGACAATTGCGCGCGACCGTCCCTGCGATGGGGGATTTACTGTGGCGGATGCAACAAAGACGGTGGGGGATTTGGGGGTGGCTGACGGCTAGGCTAGGGTTTTTGATGCGTCAAGGCGGGAATAAAGGATTGTTGGCGTCATGTTTGTCATGCTTAAGTCTTTGATTTACTGTGTCGTTATTGTTTAACCTTTTGTTTTTTAATAAATAATTCACATAACTTTCATATGATTGAAATAGTGAGTGGCTATATTGATGCTTTTACTGAGTTCAGGAGGCAATCATGACCGCTATTTCGATTCAATCACTCAATAAGCACTTTGCCAACAAGCAGGTTTTATTCGACGTGGATCTCGACGTGCCCACCGGGCAAATGACGGCTTTATTAGGGCCTTCTGGCTCAGGTAAGTCAACCTTATTACGCCACATCAATTCTTTGACCGTGGCCACTTCCGGCAAGGTGGTGGTGAACCAAGAGGTCATTCAAGATCAAGGCCGCATGGCCAAGAAGGCGCGTGCGCACCGGGCCAAGATCGGCTTTATTTTCCAACAGTTTAATTTGGTGTCGCGGCTGTCTGTGTTGGACAACGTCCTCATCGGCTCTTTAGGCCGTTTGTCGCACCTGCGCAGTTTCTGCCACTGGTTCACCAAGGAAGAAAAGCAAAAAGCCTTGGCCTGTTTGGCACGCGTGGGCTTGGCCGAGTTGGCCGGGCAGCGCGCGTCCACCCTGTCGGGGGGGCAACAGCAGCGCGTGGCCATTGCCAAGGTGTTGATGCAAGAAGCCGACATTATTTTGGCCGATGAGCCGATTGCGTCCTTAGACCCAGAAGCCGCCAAAACCGTGATGCAAGCCTTAAGAGACATTAATCGGATTGATGGCAAAACCGTCATTGTGACCCTACATCAGGTGGATTATGCGCGTCAGTACTGCGACGTGACCGCCGCCTTGAAAAAAGGCCGCGTGAAGTATTACGGCGACATGGCCAGCATGTCGCCCGCGTTTCTCGACGCCTTATATGGCCAAGACGACATGGCTGAAGTGGCCACGACTCGGCCGACCGAACCCGCCTTAAATTTCCAGTTAAGTTAATTCCATCAAAGTGAGAATGATTATGTTCACAAGCGTTACGTCGTCATTAAAAGCCTTGGGCTTGGTGTCTTTATCGGCCTTTTCCCTTATGGCCTGTACCCCGCAAGACAAAGACGCTGCCGCCGCGGGTGCGCCTGCACCGGAGGCGGCGGCCAAGACAGAGTTGAATTTTGGCATCATCAACACCGAGTCATCACAAAACCTAAAGGCCGACTGGGCGCCGCTGCTGGCGGATTTAAGCAAGGCCACGGGCCTGCAGGTTAACCCATTTTTTGCCTCAGACTACGCTGGGGTGATTCAGGCCATGCGTTTTGGCAAGGTCGACATGGCCTGGTATGGCAATAAATCGGCGATGGAAGCGGTTGACCGCGCCGACGGCGAAGTGTTTGCCCAAGTGGTGTATGCCGATGGGACGACGGGCTATACCAGCTTGCTGATTGCGAATAAAGACAGCGATTAAAACTCTGAAAAAGACCTGTTTGCCAAAGCCGGCGAGCTGACGTTTGGCAACGGCGACCCTAACTCAACGTC
>JAGNPU010000346.1 GCA_017989485.1 Neisseriaceae bacterium | reverse complement strand
GTGTTTAAGACTTCTGCGCCCATTAAGCGGGTTGTTTGACCAACTTGCCCCCCTGCATGATCACGCTGAGGCGTGCGCCATCGCCACGGCCGACCAAACACTGGATGTCCTCTAGAGGGTTGCCATTGACCACCAGAATGTCGGCAATGGCGCCGGCGCGGATGCAGCCCAGAGCGCCTTCCTGTTGCAACACCACGGCCGCAACGGTAGTGGCCTGTTTGATGGCTTCGGCATTGCCCAAAACCGCGGCCCGAATGCTCAGCTCCTGGGCCTGAAACTCATGCATTTCGCCCAGTAAATCCGACCCAAAGGCCATAGGTACCCCCGCTTTGGCATAAATGCTTAAGGCGTCTAGGCCCGCCAGACGAACGTGCTCAATTTTGGCCACCGATTCTGGCGGCAGGCCGTATTCAAGACCGTGCTTGGCCAGCATCTCATAGGTGACCTGGGTGGGCACCACCATGGCGCCTTGCTCGTGCATGAATTCGGCGGTTGCTTCATCGATGAGGTTGCCGTGCTCAATGGTGCGCACCCCAAAGGCCACGGCGCGTTTAATGGCCTTGGCCGTGTAAGCATGGGCCATGACATAGGTGCCCGCGGCTTCGGCCTCGGCCACAATGGCGCGAATTTCATCCTCGCTGTATTGGGTGTTGTTAATCGGATCGGTGGGGGAAGACACGCCGCCGGAGGCCATGATTTTGATTTGGGTGGCCCCCATTTGCAATTCTTCACGCGCCGCCAGCCGCACGTTGTCCACGCCGTCGACCACGCGGGCAATGGCGCCAGAACGGATGCAGCAGGTGCAAGGCTCCGACATCAAGATTTCACCACGGGCACGAAAATCGCCGTGGCCGCCGGTTTGGGATAGGGCGCGGCCCGATGGGAAAATCCGCGGCCCAGGGATTAAACCCTGTTCCACCGCCTGAGCAATGGCCCAGTCGGCACCGCCGGCATCGCGCACGCTGGTGAACCCACGCTGTATCATGCCGCGTAGAATGGGCAAGGCCTTAATGGTGATGAGGTTGCTAGGCAAGGCCGCGTTTAGGCCCAGATTGGCGTGTGAGGCCATGACGTGGACGTGGCAGTCAATCAGCCCCGGCATAATGGTTTGGCCGCTGGCGTCAATGCTGTGCACGTCTGGAGGCAGGTCGGTGAGGGTGCCCGTTGGACCAACCTGGCTGATTTTACCGGCCTCGATCAGCACGTCTTGAGCAGGGGTGAGGGTGCCCAGTTCGGGGTGCAGCACGTGGCCATTTTTTAAGAGAATAGGGTGCATGGTTAGGGGGCCTTGTGGTGAATTTTGTCTTGGAATAAATAACAGCCATAAATGCTGATCATGGCGGCAATCATGACGTAAAACGCGGGGGCCATATTGCTGCCGGTCGCGCTGATCAGCCAGGTGATGTTAAACGCCGCAAAGCCGCCGAAGATGGCCACGGCAAAGTTGTAGGCCACCGATAGGCCGGTAGACAAAACCTTGGCGGGGAACAGGTCGGTAAAGGCGGACAGGATGGGGCCAGTATAGCCCGCGATCAACACCCCAAAAACGACTTGGAAAATCACCAAGCTCATAAAGTTAGGGTAAAAATTAATCAGCGCAAACAAAGGGTAGGCCAAGATGAAAATCAGGGTAGACGAGCCGAGTAAAAAGGGCTTTTTGCCAATAATGTCTGCGTAATAGCCCACCATCGGCGCCACCAAGAAAATCACCAAACCCCCGACCATGCCGGCTGAAAAGCCCATCCATGTGGGTAATTCTAAAACACGGCTGGCGTAGGCTGGCATGTAAAACAGCAGCACGTAGGTACAAATAGTCCATAAGATGATCATCGAGAAGCTGGTAAGGGTTTCACGCGGATAGTTGCGATACACCTCTTTTAACGGGGCATCGGTTTTTTCCGCGTTTTCAAACACCGGCGTTTCGTGCAGCTGGCGACGAATATAGTAGGCCACGGGGCCAATCAGGCAGCCGCCGACCAAAAACGGCACGCGCCAGCCCCAGCTGTACAGGCTTTCTTCGGTCAGAATCGTGCTCATGAGCGTGCCCATGCCGGCACCAAACAACACCGCCAGGCCAATGCTGGCCTGAATCCAGCTAGAGTAATAGGTTTTTTTATGCGGCGGCGCATGCTCGGTTAAAAAAGCCGTGGCGCTGCCCATCTCGCCGCCGGCAGAAAACCCCTGCAATAGCCGAGCGAACACAATCAGAATGGGGGCCGCAATGCCGATGCTGGCATAGCCAGGGGTGAGGCCAATAATCAGCGTCCCTGCGGCCATCGACACGATGGTCAAGGTTAGGGCTGCTTTTCGGCCTACTTTATCGGCATAAATGCCGATCATGATGCCGCCGACGGGCCGCATGAAAAAACCAACGCCAAACGTGGCCAAAGCGATTAAATACGACACCACTTCAGATTCGGTTGGGAAAAATACCTTGGCGATGATGACGGAGAAAAAACTGTAAACGGTAAAATCAAACCACTCCAAGCCATTGCCTAAAACCGTTGCGAAGACGGCTTTTTTGCTATGGGTGGGCGTAGAGGAGCTTTGTGCGTGTGTGCTCATAAAATCTCTTCTTCTCAAGTGTAGAAAACAAAACGTGACCTCAATGTCTTTAGCATTTTTGAGGTCACACC
>JAGNPU010000347.1 GCA_017989485.1 Neisseriaceae bacterium | reverse complement strand
CCCCAGGCCAATGCTTCGGCCTGATCGCTGATGTAGCCCCAGTTCGCCAACACCGTGTACATGCCGGCATTATTCCCCGCCACCACATCACACTCGGCGTCGCCCACGTACAGGCAGGCTTCGGGGGAAATCCCGATTTGCGTGCACGCATACAGCATCGGTTGGGTGCTGGGCTTAGGCTCGCTGACGGTGTCGTAGCTGACCACCACGGCCGGTGGAATCTCAAAGCCCAGCTTGGGCACCAGCCGTTCAGTAAAGCGGCTAGGCTTGTTGGTGATGATGCCCCACACCAGGCCTTGGGCATCAATGGCGGCAATCAGCGCCAACACGTCGGCGAACAGCTGGCTACGGGCCAAAAAGCAGTCTTCATAAGCGTCCAAAAACTCGGCGCGCAGTTCGGGGTGTTCGGGATCGCCTTTATTGACCCCCAGCGCATGGGCAATTAAGCCATTGGTGCCGCTGCTGGCAATCGGCCGAATGGCGCTAAACGGCACTTCGGCGAGGCCGCGCGTGCGCATCATCGCATTGATGGCGCCGCCCAAGTCCACGGCCGTATCGGCCAGTGTGCCATCCAAATCAAACAAAACCGCTTGTAACGGAACCATGTTTTTCCTTTGCTTCGTCATGATGGGTTAGGCCTTGGCCAGTCGGGCGGCCAAGGCATCATTGCCTGCTTGAAAATCTTGTAACATTGACAGCTCAAACTCGCTAAAGCCGGCCTCGGTGCGCGCCGCCACGTTAAAATAGCCACGAAACACAAATACCTCATAGCGCCGCAACAGGCTTTGAAAGACGGTGAGCGGCACCAGGCCCCGCTGCTGACACAAATAGGCAAACCAGTGGTTGCCTATGGCCACGTGGCCTTTTTCTTCGGCGTAAATCATGTCCAGTATCGCCACCGTGGCCGCATCGCCAATGCTGGTGAGCTTGGCCTGTATGCCCGGCGTCACGTCTAGCCCTCTGGCCTCTAGCACGCGCGGCACCAGCGCCATGCGCACCAGCGGGTCGTAAGCCGTTTTGTCGGCCATGGCCCACAGGTGATTATGGGCATCAAAGTCACCATAATCAAACCCCAGTGCTTGTAAACGCTGTTTTAGCGCCAAAAAATGTTTGGCTTCCTCGCTGGCCACCTGCAGCCAGTCTAGGGTAAAGGCCCGCGGCAAACCGCGAAACCGCCATGCGGCGTCTAGGCCCAAGTTAATCGCATTAAACTCTATGTGGCACAGGGCATGCACCATGGCCGCATGACCTGCCGGCGTGGACAGCTTACGCCGCGCCACCTGTTGCGGCGGCACCAGCCGCGGCCGCTGTGGCTGACCGGCCACGGCCACCTCATAAGGCAGGGCCAAGCCGGGGTCAAACTGGGCCCGCCCCTCGGCCACAGCCGCCGTGATACGGGCCACTAAACCACACTTGACGGTTGGCTCGATGGCCATTAAGGCCTGCTCTAAGGCCGGATAAATCTGCATGACGGTCTCGCCCTACTCAAAATGGCCTCATTATAGCAAAAGCCGTCATTCTTTTTTGGGCAAACCCACACAGCCTTGCTGGCTTTGGTTTACAATGAAGCCATTGTTGACGAAGGAAAGCCTAAAGATGAGTCGCATTGCCGTATTTCAATTTAACCCAACCGTTGGTGACGTCTGCGGCAATGCCCAAAAGATTGTGGCCGCCGCCGAAACCGCCAAAGCCGCAGGGGCAACGCTGTTGCTCACGCCTGAACTGGCCTTAACCGGCTACAGCCCCGAAGACCTCTTGTTCAAACCCGCCTTTTGGCAGCAGGTCAGCGCTGGCTTGGATCAGATTGAAGCGCTGGACGACATCACCGTGGTGGTCGGCCACCCGCAGCGTCAGGGCGACGAATACTATAATGCCGCCAGCGTCTACCGCGACGGCCACCGCCTCGGCGTGTACCAAAAAATGTGCCTGCCCAACGCAGGCGTGTTTGACGAAGTACGCTACTTCGAGGCCGGCGTGACCCCCTTGGTGTTTGCCCATGAAGGCCACCAAATCGGGGTGATTATTTGTGAGGACACCTGGGCCACCGAACCCGCTCTGGAAGCACAAGAGGCCGGTGCCGAGCTCATCGTCAGCCTCAACGCCTCACCGTTTTACGTCGGCAAGCTGGCCGAACGACAGCAGCAGGTGCGCTACCGTACCGAAGAAAGCGGCTGCGCCATGGTTTATGTCAATACCGTCGGCGGCCAGGATGAACTGGTCTTCGATGGCGCTTCGTTTGCCGTCGACGCCAGCGGCGCCCTGGTCTATCAGGCCCCCGCCTTTACCGAGCGCCTCGATTATTTGACCCTAGACGACCAAACCAAAGCCCTCAGTGGCGACGTCTGTACCCAGCTGCCCGACAGCAAGGCGGCGTGGCAGCATCAGGCCCTGGTTTTGGCCACCCGCGACTACATGCACAAATCTGGCTTTAAAAAAGCCTGTCTTGGCCTCTCCGGCGGCCTAGACTCGGCCTTGGTGTTGGCGATTGCCGTCGAAGCCATCGGTGCGGCACACTGCGAAGTGTTGCTGATGCCTAGCCAGTACACGGCCGACATCAGCAACACCGACGCCCTCACCATGGCCGAAACCCTCAAGGTCAAACACCACACCGTCGCCATCGAGCCCATGTTTACGGC
>JAGNPU010000345.1 GCA_017989485.1 Neisseriaceae bacterium | reverse complement strand
CCAGACAGGCCACCAGGCGAATTTTCGGCATCAATGCCTCGCTTACCTTAGGCAAGTCCATGATGCTCGGTGGCATGGCAATCGGGGCAACCGCATCACCATCGACGATGAGGTGCCAAGCGTGGGTGTCCTGAGGCTCAGGTTTGAGGGCGATGGGGTGTGACCGGGTGGCGCTGGCAAGCATGATGTTTGTCCTTTGGCTGTATTCGTTTCGCGGTTGCTTGGGCGCCAGTCTGGGTTGAAGACCACAAAAAAGCCGCCCAAGTGGGGCGGCTTTTTTGTGTATTCGTCTAGTGAACTATTTCATTTTCGCTATGCACACATCAGGCCCGCCCTTGAGGAGCGGTACCAATACGACACTGAAAAGGTGAAATGAGTTGAGGTATTCATAGGGTTCAGATTAAAACATTGCGCCAAAGGTTGTCAAGGCCCATCGGCAAAAAGCCTATTCGGCCCACTTTTTCATCAGCTGATGCGGAATATTGAGCTGGTCCAAAATACGCGCCACCACAAAATCCACCATGTCGTCTATGCTTTTGGGGTGATGATAAAACCCGGGCGACGGCGGCAAAATGCACACGCCGGCATCGGACAAGGTCAACATATTGCGTAAATGGATGCTGGACAAAGGCGTTTCTCGCGGCACGATGATGAGGGGGCGGCCCTCTTTAATCGACACGTCGGCGGCCCGCTCAATCAGGTTGTCCGACAGCCCTTGCGCAATCGCCGCCATGGTGCCCACGGTGGCAGGACACACCACCATGGCGTCGGCAGGATTGGTGCCCGAAGCCACGGGCGCAAACCACTCTTCTTTGCCAAATACGTCGAGCTGGGCCTCATCGACCCCAAACTTGGTGCGCAGCATCTCGGCACAAGCCTTAGGCGAAGAGGGTAAGGTGAGGTTCATCTCCTGCTTGGCCACAATTTGTGCCGCCTGAGAATACAGCACCCAGACACGCTTGTTGGCCGCCAGCAGGCTTTCAATCAAACGGATGCCATAGGGCATGCCCGACGCCCCCGTTAGCGCCACACAGACGGTATTGATAGGTCTAATCACCCTCATGCTTGCCTCATCCAGTCATTTATTGTTCAATGGGATGATTATAAAACACCCAGCCATTAAAATCTGCCTTTGCGTTGGGTTAAACGTAAAATCAGGCAAAATCGGCAGCAACAGCGATGAAACCATTTACCATCACGACACTCTATCCCTAATCGATGCTCTGCCCACACCACAAAAGGAATCCTCTTGCGATCATTTTTCCCCCTCATGCTCGCCAGCGCTTTAATCTTAAGTGCCTGTGCCGCCCCAAATGGTTTTAACGTAGACCCCGCTCAGCCCGCGTTCACGCCTAAGCCCAAGCCAGCAAGAACGGCCACCCGCAGCAATGCCATGCCGCTACGCACCGACGTGCCCAATCAAATCATCGTGGCCAATCGCTCCTCTATCGAGGCCATGACCTGCTTGGAAGAGCAAATCAAAACCACTTTCCGCCTGCCCGCCGCCTTTGTTGGCCACCGCACTTACGACCACCAAGCCTACTCGGTTGGCCTGATTAACCCCATTACCGAAAAAATGGGCATCACCCTAGACATCACCCGAAACACCTCTGAAACCAGCACCATAAAACTCTATGCCAATGGCTCCGAGCTGTCGCGGGCCTGGCAAAACCTACCCAAAAAATGTCAATAACATGACCTAAATCAGCCTAAATTACCCGTATAGCGCAGTCTTTTAAATAAAACAGCTGACAACAATGCTGGTTTTGTGGGAAAATCTGTGTATTATTAAATCAAGGCACAGCCAATGAATATTGATTGTGCCTTAATTTTGTATCAATTTTAGATCAAACAAGTAAACGCTTGTTGCCAAGGATGTCACCCACATGAGTACAGAAACTTCTCTCGGTGCTGCGCTTAAGGCCGCTGTGCAAACCATGAGTAAAAAGAAGCAAACAGAAATGATTGCTGATTATGTCTACAAGAAATATGATGTATTTAGTCGTTTCAAGCCTTTGGCCATCGGCATCGACAAAGACTTGATTGAAACCTTGTCCCAATTCGACAATGTCTTGGTGTCACGCGTCTTAGCCAACCATTGCCGTCGTCCCCGTTACATTAAGTCGTTGGCCCGCGGTGGCAAACGATTTGACCTAAACGGTCGTTTCAAAGGGGAAGTGACCGCGGAAGAGCAAGAAATCGCTAAGGCCCATCCTTGCATGCAAACCGAAGCCCAAAAGGCTGAGGCTGCAGAAAACCCTGTTGAAGTAGCCGTTGTCGACGTGGCCGCTGTCGAGACAGCAGAAACCGCAGACACACCCACGCCAGACGCCGCTGTTGAAGAAGCGCCTGTTGTGGTTGACGCGACGCCCACCAGCGAAACGGCGCCCGCTTCACAAGAATAACCCCGCCTTAAAAGTAAAGCCATCTGCGTGCAGATGGCTTTTTGCTTGGCCGCGGCAACCCACGACATGAGCCCGACATGGGCCCGACTAAGGCCTACGGCGTACGCACCAGATGCAAAAACTGGATGTGCCGTTCATACTGGTTCAGTATGTCGTTAATCACCTGCTCTTGGGTGTAACCCAACAAATCATAATCCAAGCTGCCCTCGCGCAAATGCACCTCGGCCCGATAATAC
>JAGNPU010000344.1 GCA_017989485.1 Neisseriaceae bacterium | reverse complement strand
GGGATGGTGCGGTATTTGACTTCGTCATGGTTGTTTTGTACCGCGGGGTCGTTATAGGGCACGTGGACGATGAGCAGGGTGTGTCCCTCTTGGGTGTCCATACGAGGCCGTTGGTCGCGGTTTTGCACCGCGGTTAAAAACTCAATCGGCACGGCCAGCGTCTTGGCGACATGGTTGACTTCGTCGGCGCTGGGGGACAGCAGCTGAACCCAGCTGTTTGGCTGGATGTGTTCTATGACTTGAAACGCCCCTGGGGCGGTGTTTTGATAAATATGAATCATTGACTGTTACCTCTTTAATGTCTATTCGGGCCCAATTGAGGGGCCATTACATGCGTAAGTATTTTTTCTTGTAGAAGAACACCAATAGCCCAGCGGTGAGGGCCACCATGATCACGCTGACCACCAGGGTGGAAATCCACTCTTCTTCATAGGGCAGGGCGACGTTCATCGAGAAGGTGCTGCCGATCATGGTGGGGATCACCATGATGATGGCCAGCGTCGTCAAGACTTTCAGCACCGAGTTCAGGTTGTTGTGAATAATGGCGGCATAGGCATCCATGAGGTTGCTCAGGCTTTCCCGACGCATTTCGGTGAGGGCGGCCGTTTGTTCAATGTCACTTAAAATAGCCTTTAGGCGTTTTTGTTCGTCGACATGGATTTTGATGTCGTGACCGTCCATGAGGCGCTTGTAGACGATGGCTAAGGCGCTGAGCGAGGTGGAAAAATACACCAGGCTTTTGTTGAGGTTGATGAGGCCAAACAGTTCGCTGTTTTGATAAGACGTTTTCAGCTTCTTCTGCAATAGGCTGACTTGCTCATTAATTTGCCCGAGGTAGTCGTGATAGGACTCGGCAATGGCTTTGAACAGCAGCAGGTTAAAGCGTGTTTTCATATGGCTTTGGAAGGCGTCTTGCTGGCCGGCCAGCAGCTCGGTCAACAGCGGTATTTCTTCACGCGCCACGATCACCAGGTGATTGGGGGCGTGGATGATGCCTATAGGGAGGGTGCGGTAGGGGACGTCCTTGGCCAATACCGCATGCTTTACCTGGGTGGGCACATTCAACATCATCAACAGGCCATTAGGGTGTTTTTCGATGCGCGGCCGTTCGTTTTTGTCTAAGGCGCTGTGGAAAAAATCAAGCGGCAGGTTTAAGGCTTGGGCGGTGTGGTTAATCTCCGCTTCGGAAGGATTGGTCAGGTACACAATCGCATTGTGGCTGATGTCGGTTGTCGTCATCAGTTGGCCAAGGGGGTTGCTGGCGTAAATGGTTAACATATTGGGTTCCTACTATTTCTAAATAATTTTACGAGATTTAAAGGCAGTCGTGACAAGGCCGGCGACAATCAGGCCGATGAGGCCCAAGAGGGGCAAAATATACGGCTCATCTTGCAGGGGTAAGGGCGTATTCATGCCGTATATCCCGGCAATGCCCATTGGTATGGCCATGATGATGACGTAAATCGACAGGTATTGAACGACCAGACTCAAGTTGTTTTCAATCGCCGCAGAGTAGGCATCCATCAGGTTGCGTAAGTTGCCGCCATGCGTTTTGGCAATGGCGTGGGCTTGCTCTGTGGCCACCTGAACGTCCAGCAGCAGGTCGTGGGTGGCGTCGTTGCCGACCAAAAGGCTTTTTCTGCGTAAGGTATTTAAAATATGAGTATTGCTTTGGAGTGAGTTGGCAAAGGCAATCAGGCTCTTGTTTTGATTCAGCAGTTTGAACACCTGCTTATTCTTAATCGACTTTTGCAACTCTGTTTCAATCGACGTCACCTTGTGCTCAACGGCCTGGAGGGCGTCGAGAAAATGTTCTACGGCCACGGCCAAGAGGCGATAAACCAAATGGGTTTGCTCGACGGCGTTGGCATAGGGCACGTAGTGGTTGACGGACGCATCGAGAATAGGGCTTTCATGCCGGCTCACGGTGAGCAAGATTTTGGCTTTGAGAATCATCCCTAGGGGCATGACGCCAAAAGGCGCACGCTGTTCGGCATCATGCTGTATGGGCAAGTGCGTCACGATGAGGTGGGCACCCTCTTTGCTTTGAATGCGTGGCCTTTCGGCCATGTCTAAGCTGGGTTGAATGAGCTCGAGGGGGATCTGGTAGTGCTGCGCGACCCGAGTCATTTCTTCTTTGCTGGGGTTGATCAACTTTAGCCAGCCAGCAGGGGGCAGAATGGATTGGGCGGCCTGCCAGCCGAGTTGAGAATCATAAATGTATAGCATCTAAAACACCTTCCTGTAACCGTTATTTTGTCCGCCGACGCCGCGAAGGGCGCCTACGAACCAGCCTGATTCCATTAGCTTTTTTTAATTATTTAATAATAATTAATTTTTAATGGCCAATAAAAAGCACGCCTCCAATGTATGGGGGCGTGCGTCGGCATAGGTGTACAGTCCATGCTTATGCCGCACCGATGCCGTGTGCGCAAAAAAAGCGCGCACGCGACATCAGTGCGTATTTCCCCCAAATCATTGAGTTTTAGCACTGTACGGCATAAGTCGTGACCGGTTGGTCACGGCTAGCTACGTTATAAACCACCTTATGTCGATGGTTTCTGTTCAAACCCATTGGCGTCTTTGGACGTTTCTGGGCAGTAGCCTATCTCCGTACAGGAGCCTCACCTAACGAGGTAATAG
>JAGNPU010000343.1 GCA_017989485.1 Neisseriaceae bacterium | reverse complement strand
GATCACCGGCAGTGCCACCCAGATTGGTCAGGTGTTGACCAAAGACGACAGGGTGAAAAAATTCAGCTTTACCGGCTCTACCGAAGTGGGCCGTAAGCTCATTGCCCAGTGCGCCGACACGGTGAAGAAGGTCTCGATGGAATTGGGCGGCAATGCCCCCTTCATCGTGTTTGACGACGCCGACTTGGCTGCCGCCGTTGAAGGCGCCATCAACTGTAAATTCCGCAATGCGGGCCAAACCTGCGTGTGCGCCAACCGTTTATACGTGCAGTCCGGCGTGTACGATGCCTTTGTGCAGAAGCTGGCGGCGGCCGTGGCCGAGCTGAAAATCGGCAACGGCCTCGACGAAGGCGTGGTGTTTGGCCCAGTGATCGACGCCAATGCGGTGGCGAAAGTACAAGAACACATACACAACGCCGTGGCCATGGGCGCAGAATTGGTGAGCGGTGGCCAGGTCGACGCGCAAGGGCCACTGTTTTTCCAGCCAACCATTGTGAAGGGCGTGACCCAAGGCATGAAGGTGGCCAAAGAAGAAACCTTTGGGCCTTTGGCACCGGTATTCAAATTTGACACCGAAGATGAAGTCATTGGCTATGCCAACGACACCGAGTTTGGCCTGGCGTCATACGTCTACACCCGTGACATGGCCACGATCATGCGGGTCACCGAGGCCTTAGAATATGGCATGGTGGCGGTGAACAGTGGCGTGCTGTCGAACGAGGCGGCACCGTTTGGCGGCGTCAAGCAGTCCGGCCTAGGGCGAGAAGGGTCAAAGTACGGCATGGACGACTATTTGGAAATCAAATACGTGCTGCTGGCGGGGATTTAGCCGCCGCAGTCACCAAAGCCTTTGTGATGTTGATCATCACAAAGGCTTTTTTTGTGGCGGTGATCGGCATGCTTAAGCATGGGTCGCGACCCACGAAATGACTAAGCAGGTGGCATGATGCCTGGTGAATGGTGCGCCGTGGGTAGGCTACGCTTTATCCACGCTATGGCCAGAAGACAGGCAGAATGCATCCGTTCTTCAAAAAAACGCTAACAAGTTAATAAATTCAATGAAAAGTACAATGTTTTCTGGGAAAGGTACATTTATCAAAACGCCGAAGCTGGTCATACTTAAGCCATCACCTAGCCTAGCGCTAGGGCTGGAGAAATCAGAGGCCGATGGAGACGGCATCGGTCGCCACATAATAAATAAAGACTGAGGCGAGAAACATGAAAAATACAAACTTTCTTTTGGCACGACTACAAGAGATCCTGCCCCAAATTGCCGCGAATGCCGACAAAACCGAACAGCTGCGTCGGGTGCCGGACGAAAACATTGCGCTGTTAAAAGGCATCGGCCTGCACAAGGCCTTTTTGCCTAAGCCCTACGGGGGCTACGAGGTGTCCTTACCTGAATTTTCAGACTGCATCAGCGCCCTGGCGGGCGCCTGCGGCGGCACGGCCTGGGCCTTTAGCCTATTGTGTACCCACAACCATCAGCTGGCGATGTTCTCTAAGCAATTGCAAGACGAAATCTGGGGCGATCATCCTGACGCCACCGCCAGCAGCTCGATTGCCCCGTTTAGCACCATTGAAGAAGTCGAAGGCGGCATCCGTATCAGCGGTGAAATGGGGTGGAGCAGTGGCTGCGATCACGCTGACTGGGCCATCGTGGGCTGTAATCGGTTTAATGCTGCCGGTGAGAAAATCTATTCGTTTGCGGTGTTGCCGCGCGCCGATTATGACATTGTTGACAACTGGTACGCCATGGCCATGAAGGGCAGCGGCTCAAAGCAGCTGCGCCTGCACAACGTGTTTGTGCCAGAACACCGCATCCAAGCGGCCAAAGACATGATGGAAGGCAAGTCGGCAGGCTTTGGCCTATACCCCGACAGTAAAGTGTTTTACACCCCTTATCGGCCTTATTTTGCCAGCGGCTTTGCCGCCATCGCCTTAGGCCTGGCCGAGCGGATGCTGGTGGCGTTTAAAGAAAAAACCCAGAACCGCGTGCGGGCCTATACCGGTGTGAATGTTGGCACGGCCACCCCCGCCTTAATGCGTTTGGCAGAATCGACCCATCAGGTGGCGGCCGCGCGTGCCTTTTTGGAAAAAACCTTGCAAGACCATAAGGAACACGCCGAGCGGCAAACATACCCAGACCGTACCACCTTAACCCATTGGCGCACCAATCAGGCCTATGCGGTGCAAATGTGTGTGGCGGCGGTTGATCGCCTATTCAGTGCCTCCGGTGCTTCGGTGTGGATGGAAGGCAATGAGATTCAGCGCCTGTTCCGCGACGTGCACATCACCGGTGCCCACGCTTACACCGATTACGACGTGTGCGCGCAGATTCTGGGCCGTGAACTCATGGGCCTAGAGCCAGACCCAAGCATGGTTTAAGCCCCTAAAAACAATAAAGAGGAGAACGCTATGGCGACTTTCGACCCTAAATCATTTCGTCGCGCCTTAGGCAATTTTGCCACCGGCGTGACGGTGGTGACGGCCCAAGACGGCGACGGCAACAAAGTGGGCGTGACCGCGAACAGCTTTAATTCGGTGTCGCTAGAGCCGGCTTTGGTGCTGTGGAGCATAGACAAAAAATCCAGCAGCCACGACGTGTTTGCCCGCGCCAGTCATTTCGCGGTGAATATATTGGC
>JAGNPU010000064.1 GCA_017989485.1 Neisseriaceae bacterium | reverse complement strand
TATTTATTGGCCAACATGGCCCGTAATCCGCTTAAGCGTTCCTTACCCTCTTCCTTACTGACGATGGGCGCACTGCCCTTGCGGCCATAAATCATCAGGTCTTCTTGCGGCATTTCGGCAATAAACCGAGACGGCTGCGGGAAATGCCAGGTGCCGGCGCGGCGACGCTTGACGCAGTAACTCACCGTTAACGTGCTCTTGGCCCGCGTGATCCCCACATACATGAGGCGCCGCTCTTCTTCAATTTTGCCCGGCTCCTGCGACTCCGCATGCGGCAAAATACCTTCCTCACAGCCGATTAAATACACATGGGGGTATTCCAAGCCTTTGGAAGCGTGCAGCGTCGACAGGCGAATGGCGTCCTGCTCCTCATCTGACTGGCCTTCCAGCAGGCTCATTAAGGCCATGGTCTGGGCCAGATCGATCAGGCTTTTGTCGTCCTCATCGCTTTTACGGCCTAGCCAGCCGCATAAATCTTGCACGTTACGCCATTTGATTTCGGCCGGCTTGGGCTCTTCGGTACGGTATAAATGATTTTCATAATCAATCTGCGTCAACAGCTTTTGCAAGACCTCGCCGGCATTGCCCCGCCCCGCCTCATGCGTGGTCTGTTGCACCATGGCCATAAACGCCAACACCGCCTCGGCCGGTGCCTTACCCAAGGCCTCTATGGCTTCAGGCAGCTGTGTGGCTTCATACAGGCTCAGGTTATGGGCCTTGGCATAATGGTTTAGCTTTTCCAAACTGGTGTTGCCCACGCCGCGCTTGGGCGTGGTTAAGGCGCGGATAAACGCAGGGTCATCGTCTGGGTTTTGCAACAATCGCACATAGGCCAAGACGTCTTTAATCTCGGCCTTGTCAAAATAACTTTGGCCACCGGACAGCTGATAAGGCACGCGCTGATTGCGCAAAGCCTGTTCAAAAATGCGCGCCTGGTGATTGCCACGATACAAAATGGCGTAATCCTGAAACAGCTTATTGTGCACGGTTTTATGCCGCAATAGGCGGCTGACGACGACTTCTGCCTCATGGTCTTCGCTGTTGCAGGCGATCACGTCTATCATCTCGCCCATCCCAAACTCACTCCACAATTTTTTTTCAAACAGTTTGTCTGGATTATTTTTAATCACCTGATTCGCGGCCTTCAAAATGCGCGCCGTCGACCGGTAATTTTGCTCCAGCTTAATCACGTTCAAATTGGGAAAGTCGGTTTGTAATTGGCGCAGGTTTTCAACGTTGGCGCCCCGCCAGGCGTAAATGCTTTGGTC
Source organism: Neisseriaceae bacterium (assembly GCA_017989485.1). Lineage (GTDB taxonomy): Bacteria > Pseudomonadota > Gammaproteobacteria > Burkholderiales > Neisseriaceae > JAGNPU01. The sequence goes on along the minus strand of JAGNPU010000064.1, from coordinate 7,011 downwards.
ATCGTCGCCGACGGCGGTAAACATGCCCTGCGCACCGGCCAATAGCTTGACCAGCTCATATTGGCAGGTATTGGTGTCCTGATACTCGTCGACCAGCAAATAGCGTAGACGGCTTTGCCACTTCCCCCTAATGATGGCGTTGTCGCGCAGCAATTCGGTGGGGATTTTGATTAAATCGTCGAAATCAAAAGCCTGGTAGGCCCTCAGCGTGGCCTGATAGCTGGCATAGGCCTGCGCCATTTGCCGCTCCCACTCATTTTCGGCCAACACCAGCGCCTGCTCTGGGTTGATCAGCTCATTTTTCCACTTGGATATCTGCCCCTGAGCGTTAAACAAAACCTCTTTGCCGGTGGTGTTGATCAGCTCCACCAGAATTTTTTGCGCATCGTTGCCGTCCAAAACCGAAAACTTGGCCTTGTAATCCACGTGCCCCGCCTCTTCGCGCAAAATCTTCATGCCCAAGGCATGAAAAGTGCACACGGTTAGGCCTTTCAGGCTGGCCTTAGGCAAGAGGGCGCTCAGGCGCTCGCCCATTTCTTTGGCCGCCTTATTGGTAAAGGTAATGGCGGCAATATGGTGTGCCTGGTAGCCCATGTCGTTAATCAAATGCGCCACTTTGTGGGTGATGACTCGGGTTTTACCACTGCCGGCACCCGCCAAAACCAGGAGGGGGCCCGCCAAATAGGCTATCGCCGCTTGTTGGGGTTGATTCAGTTTGGCGCTCATGTGTCTTTCTTTCTTAAGTGGCCTTATTGTGCCACAAATCTGCCCGTGCGCGGACGCGTTCATCATCTTGGCCACGCGGCCCTCCTGATGAATGGCCAAATAAACCACAGCCCAAACAACAAGCAAGCAATTGATTTATCTAGATTAAAAACCACCACGGCCATCAACCCTAAAAAATAAATGCCTATTGGTTTTTTTAATTCTTGCAATTAGCCGTTTAGATGGCTATAGTCAACTCACGCCATCCAACCGTCTAGACGGCCAAATGTTTACGCTGCATGATGATGCCCAAGGCCATCCAGCCATGCTCACCCCCTCATGCCTTGATTCTGTTTCACGACAGACGCCGCCATCCCGTAATGGCCATTCATTATTCAATTAGGAGAAACACACCATGGCTTTATCACACAACCTCGGTTTTCCACGCGTCGGCGACCGCCGCCAGTTAAAATTTGCCCTAGAAGCCTATTGGAGCAAGCAGGCCACGGCCGCCGAACTAGCAACCGTCGCCAGCAGCACCCGCGCCGCCAATCGCCAGCGTCAAGCCGCTTTAGACCTGCACACCGCCGGTGACTTTTCCTTATACGACCACGTTCTAGACACCAGCACCCTATTGGGCGTGGTGCCTGAGCGGTTCCAACAAGCCCCCCAGGCCGACGTCAGCCTAGACACTTATTTCCGCGTGGCCCGTGGTCAAGCCCCTAGCGGCGAAGACACCTTTGCCAGCGAAATGACCAAATGGTTTGACACCAACTATCACTATCTGGTCCCAGAAGTCACCCAAGACCAAACCTTTCGCATCGCCAGCCAACGTCTATTTGACCTGGTCAAAGAAGCGCAGGCCAACGACAGCCAGGTCAAACCCGTCCTACTCGGCCCAGTCACCTGGCTGTATTTGGCCAAGGTCAAAGGCACGGCCTTTGACCGCCTCAGCCTCTTGCCTGCGCTATTGGTCACGTATCAAGCCATTTTGGCCCAATTGGCCGATCTGGGCGTCGAATGGGTGCAAATTGATGAGCCCGTACTGGTGTTGGACTTGGCCCCAGAATGGCAGCAGGCCATTACCCAAGCCTACGCCACCTTGGCCGATGCCCAAGTCAAGCTGTTGTTGACCACTTACTTTGGTCCCATTGGGGACAATTTAGCCACGGTCAAAGCCTTGCCGGTGGCAGGCCTACACGTTGACGCGGTTTTGGGCGACGACTTGGCCACCATCGCCCAAGCCTGGCCACAGGACAAAGTGTTGTCGGTCGGCATCGTCAATGGCCGCAACATCTGGGTCAACGACTTACGCGCCTCGTTCAACGCCTTAAAGCCTTTGGCCGAACGCTACGGTGATCGCCTGTGGGTGGCGCCTTCTTGCTCCCTCCTCCACGTCCCGGTAGACCTGGCCTCAGAAACCAGCCTGGATGCAGAACTCACCTCATGGTTGGCCTTTGCCACCCAAAAAATCACCGAAGTGGCCACCCTCACCCGCGGCATCAATCAGGGCGAAGCCGCCATCGCCGCCGAGCTGGCTCATTCAGACCAGATTCAAGCCGCCCGCAAAGCGTCTACACGCATCCACAACGATGCCGTGACCCGCCGCGTGGCCGCCATTAAGGCCGGCGACGACCAGCGTGATTCGGCCTTTACCCGCCGCAGCCAAACTCAGGCCGACAAGCTGGGCCTGCCGTTATTCCCCACCACCACCATTGGGTCCTTCCCGCAAACGCCTGAAATCCGCACCTTACGCCGCGACTTTAAAGCCGGCGAGATCACCGAAAACCTGTATGAGGCTGGTATTCAGGCCCACATCAAACAGGCGATTGAAGAACAAGAGGCTTTGGATTTAGACGTGCTGGTCCACGGTGAGGCCGAGCGGAACGACATGGTGGAATACTTTGGCGAGCTGCTGGACGGTTTTGCCTTCACCAAGTTTGGTTGGGTACAAAGCTATGGCTCTCGCTGCGTCAAGCCGCCGGTGATTTTTGGCGACGTGTCGCGCCCCAACGCCATGACGGTAGACTGGATTCAATACGCCCAGTCACTGACCCAAAAACCGGTGAAAGGCATGTTGACTGGCCCGGTGACGATACTGTCCTGGTCCTTCCCACGCGAAGACGAAACCGACGTCAACACGGCCTTTCAAATTGCCCTGGCCTTGCGCGACGAAGTGGTGGATTTAGAAGCCGCTGGCGTGGGCATCATTCAGATAGACGAGCCGGCGTTTCGCGAACTGATGCCGCTACGCAAGGCCTTGCAACCCGCCTATCTGGCCTGGGCCGAAAAAGCCTTCCGCCTGAGCGCCTCTGGCGTCGACGACGGCACCCAGATACACACCCACATGTGTTATTCGGAATTTAACGAGATCATCGAATCGATTGCCCGCCTGGACGCCGACGTGATCACCATTGAAACCTCGCGTTCCGACATGGAGTTATTGGACGTGTTCCGCGACTTTGCCTATCCGAATGACATCGGCCCTGGCGTCTACGACATACACTCACCGCGCGTGCCGACCACGGCAGAGGTGACCGCGCTGTTAGAAAAAGCCTTAGAGCGCTTGCCCAAAGAGCGCATTTGGGTGAACCCAGACTGCGGTTTAAAAACCCGCAAATGGCCTGAAACACGAGAAGCCCTGCGTCACGTGGTGTCTGCGGCGAAAGCCTTACGCAACACCCACGCCGAAGCTTAATACCGCACCCCAAAAAGGAGACAAACATGGGCTTTAGCAGCGCGCTTCAAGTCGAAGCATTAAACCAATCGTTGGCAGACGTAACCGGTGACATTCAGGTGTCTTTTGAGTTTTTCCCCCCTAACGGCGAGGAAATGGAACAGACGCTATGGCACTCGATTGATCGGCTCAAGGTATTGGCGCCTAAGTTTGTCTCCGTCACCTACGGAGCCAATGCCAGCACCAGAGACCGAACCCATAAGGTCATTAAGGACATCCAAGACCGCACTGGCCTGGTGGCCGCACCGCACCTCACCTGCATTGATGCCGATGCAGACACCCTAAAAGGCATTGCGCAAGACTACTGGGACAACGGCATCCGCAACATCTTGGCCTTGCGTGGCGACGTGCCCGCCGGCGTCGCCGAACCCAATGTCTACGCCCATGACTTAGTGGGCCTACTCAAAGGGGTGGCAGACTTCGACATCGCGGTGGCCGCCTACCCAGAAGTGCACCCGGGGGCCAAAAGTGCTCAGGCCGATTTAATCCACCTGAAACGCAAAGTAGACGCTGGTGCCAACCAGGCCATCACCCAGTTCTTTTTTGACGTCGACGCCTATTTGCGCTTTCGGGACCGCTGCGCCACGGTGGGGATTGATGCGGAAATCGTGCCCGGCATTTTGCCGGTGTCCAACTACAACACCTTGTTGAAGTTTGCGCAGCCACAGGGGATTAAAATCCCACGTTGGCTACACCAGCGCTATCAGGGTTTGGACAACGACCCACAAACCAGAAGCCTGGTCGGTGCCAGCATTGCCATCGACATGGTGCGCGTTTTGAGTAAAGAAGGGGTGAAAGACTTTCATTTTTACACCCTCAACCGCTCCGAGCTGACCTACGCCATCTGCCACACCCTGGGCCTGCGCCCAGAACAGCCTGTGGCAGTGGCCTAGCTTAGGCCCGGTAACCTCCCAACGCCCAGCGTCTACGCCGGGCGTTTTTTATGGGGACTGAGAACGACACCCAAAGGCCCTAGCGCCAGCACGTCGCACAAAAAAACCGCCCAGTCACCATGCTGGGCGGTTTTTATCCAAGGCACATACTCAACCCTAATCTTCGGTAATCGGTGCCTTATCCAAGAAGGCCTGTGGGTATTGCCTAAAGCCCTTGGTCACCACCGCCAAATACACCACCCCCAGCGCCATCCAAATCAGGCCGCGATACAGCGATTCCACCTCGATGAAATACCACAGCAGGCCAATGGTCAACGTGCCGCAGGTCGGCAAAATTAAGTACTTTATGTTGTTCATCACGCCACGACGACGTTTGTCGCGGATGTAATACTGCACGATGACCGACAGATTAACAAAGGTAAACGCCGTCAAAGCCCCAAAATTCACCAGGTGCAGCGCCTCTTCTAAATCCAAAAAAATGGCTGAAAACGCCACGATGCCGACAATCACCACGTTGACCGAAGGCGTTTGCCATTTCGGGTGCACGTGGCCAAAAAACCGCTTCGGAAAAATGCCGTCTCGGCCCATCACATACATCAGGCGCGAAGCGCCCGTATGGGCGGCAATGCCAGACGCAAACACGGTCACAATAGAAAAGCACAGCCCCACCGATTGAAACGCCTTGCCGGCCACGTATAAGAAGATTTCCGGCTGGCTTTCATCGGGTTTTTCAAACACCGATTCGGTGTGTGGAAAATACAGCTGCAAAAAATAAGTCGTGATGATGAAGATCACGCCGCCGATTAAGGTGGTCAAGAAAATGGCCTTGGGGATGACCCGGGCGGCATCCTTGGTTTCTTCCGACAGCGAGCTTAAGCCGTCAAAACCCAAGAAGGAAAAGCACAAAATGGTCGCCCCCGCCACCACCCCGGAAAACGCCAAATCTGGCGACACAAACGGCTCTTTACTGACCAAGGTGGCGGCACCGGCGCCTTCGTTTAAACCATAGACGACCATGCCCACAAACACCGCCATAAAAAGCAGCTGGAACACCACAATTACGGTATTAAAGTGGGCCACAATCTCAATGCCCTTGAGGTTGACCGCCGTCATCATGATGGACAAGGAAACCACAAAAATCCACGTCGGCGTCTCGGGGAACAGCGTGTGTAGGTATATCGTCGCCAACAAAATATTAATCATCGGCATGAACAAATAGTCCAGCAGCGACGTCCAGCCCACCAAAAAGCCCAAACTTGGGCTAATGGTCCGCTGGGTATAGGTATAAGCAGAGCCTGCCGAGGGAAAACGTCTGGCCATGTGGCCGTAGCTCAAGGCCGTGAACAGCATGGCCACTAAGGCCACAATGTAGGCACTCGGCACATGATTGTCGCTTTTATTGCCCACAATGCCGAACGTATCAAATACGGTCATCGGCTGCATGGTGGCCAACCCTACGATAATCACCTGCCACAAAACCAAGGTTTTTTTCAACCCTGGGCTGGCTTGTTGTACATCCACGCTCATAAACAATCCCCCGTATAGCAGGCTAAAGCTGTGCGACCATTGCGCAATCTAAATAATGAGTAAAACCCCCGTAAACCCGTTCTGACATCAGACCCCACGGCGTGGGCAAACAAAAAATGGGCCGGCATCATTGGCGAGCCTACCCACGGTGGGCGCAAAGGCCCGAGTTTCATCTGATTCAAACGGGGGGCAATTCTACATGGATTCAAGGCCTGTAGGCCATAGAATCTCGTGGTTTTTGATACAAATGCTGATCTGTGTCTCTAAAACATTGAAAAACAGCGCCAGGCCTTTGAAGCGTAAGGCAAAACATCATAGTAATGATGGTCTGCCTTGCCGAGAATAAATGGTGTTAAAATGGCCGCAGCCGATCGCACCCACGTGGATCATCACTTTACCCGCCGCAAAGAAGCACACAAGGATTAACATCATGGCGCATTATGTCATTGGCGACTTACAAGGTTGTTTTGACGAGTTTCAGGCCTTATTGCACAAATTAGACTTTAACTATGGCAAAGACACACTCTGGCTGACCGGCGACCTCGTCAACCGAGGCCCCAAATCGTTAGAAACCCTGCGGTTCATCATGCAGCACGCAGACTGCATGCAAACCGTTTTGGGCAATCATGACTTACACCTACTGGCCGTCTCTGAAGGCTGTGGGCGCCTCAAAAAAGGCGACACCCTAGACCCCATTTTACAGGCCGATGACCACAGGATTTTATTGGACTGGCTGCGGGCCCAACCGCTGATGTTGGCCAATGATCGGTACGCCATGGTCCACGCCGGCCTGTTGCCGGAATGGTCGGTGGCAGATGCCTTGGGGCTGGCCGCAGAAGTGGAAATGGCCTTGACCTCGGTGTATTACCGCGAGGTGTTTGCCCACATGTATGGCAATACGCCCAACCGCTATAGCGACGATTTAGAGGGCATGGACAGGCTGCGCTTAATCATGAACGTGCTCACCCGCACGCGGGCGATTAATGTCGATGGGGCTTTAGACCTAGACTTTAAGGGCAAGCCTAAGAAAATGCCGGAAGATTTAATACCGTGGTTTAAAGCAGAACACAAAGCCTATGCCAGCCATACGATATTGTTCGGCCACTGGTCGTCTTTGGGGTTTTATGATGAGGATGGGGTGGTGTGTTT
>JAGNPU010000342.1 GCA_017989485.1 Neisseriaceae bacterium | reverse complement strand
GTTCAGAACGCTGTTTGGGCAGCGTGGGTCGCGACCCACGGGGTTTGGCCTTGGTGCTGGGGCCGTGTGTCCGCTGCGCTTGACCCACGCTGCCGCGTGTTGGCCATATATAAACCATGCTTTCAACCCAAAAAAAAGCCCGCAAGCGGGCTTTTTTCTTTGTGGCGGCATTAGCCAAATAAGTCTAATTTAATCCGCTGCTGGGCTTGGAGGTCAGCCACCCATGCGGCGGCCTCGGCCTCATTGGCCCCAGTGGCCTGTTGATAAATGGCCTGCAGTGCCTCTAATGCCCCCACTCCCACCGTATTGGCTTTACCACAAACGTAAACCACTGCCCCTTGCTGTAGCCAAGCATAGACTTCAGCCCCATGAGCCAGCATTTTTTTCTGGATGTATTCACCATCGTCGGCGTCGTCAGAAAAGGCCGTGGTTAAGTGGGCCAACACGCCGTCTGCGGCCCAAGCCTGTAGCTGCTCGCCATAGAAGTAGTCGCCCCCTTTACACCGGTTACCAAAGAACAACCAGGTATTGCCCAAAGACTGCTGCTCTGCCCGCTCGGCCATAAAGCCAGGGAAGGCGGCGATGCCGGTGCCGGTGGCGATCAAAATGGCTTTTTGTTGGGCGTCTTGCGTGGGTTGGAAATCAGGGTGGGCACGCAAGGCGGCCTCAATCGTCGTGCCAATGGCCAGCTCACGGCATAGGTAATGTGAACTTAGCCCATAGCCTATTTGCCCCTGCTCGTCTTGATACTGCTCTAAGCCTACCGTCAGCGACACCTCATTGCCCAATAAATGGCTGCTGCCGATGGAGTACACCCGCGGTCTGGCCGCTGCATTTGGGGTAATCAGCAATAAATCACCTGGGCGGAACCCACAGTCGGCAGGCGCTTGAAACACCAACTGCCACACTTCGCGCATGCCGGCCACGTCGGCACAATCCAAACGCTGTTTGCGGGTTAAGGTCAACGTCACGGGCTGATCTTGTACCAGCTCGGCCACGGCCCCCAGAGTGACCGACATACGGCCACTGACGTCGGCCAACCACTGCTGCCACACCTCATTCGGTGCCCCATCGGCACAGGCCAGTGCCTGCAAGGGTTGGGCACCTTGTGCGGCCAACAGCTGGTCTATGGTTTTGCCTGCGGCACAGAAGTGTTGATAACGGCTGTCGCCTAAGGCCAAGACCGCATAATGGCTGCCGGCCAAATCTTGTTGGGGCAAGGCCGCGGCAAAGGCTTTGGCTTGCTCGGGCAGGTCGCCTTCGCCCGTGGTGGATACGATGAGTAAAACCTGTTCATAGCTATTGAGTTCGGCTGGGGTCACGCTGGATAAGGGGTTACACACCACGCCCTTGCCCGCGGCGCGCAATGCTTCGGCGGTATTTTTGGCCAAGGTGGCGGCGGTGCCGGTTTGGCTGGCAAAAGCCACCAACACGCTTTCATTACCGCGCACCTGTTTTTGACGGCTTTGACGTTGACGGCGATACCATGAGTACACGCCCGTGCCGGTTAAGCCCAACAAACCCAAGGCCACCACTAAGTTTAACCAACCGCTAAACGAACCGGCCCACGTGCCTTCGTGCAATTCTTTGGCCCAATAGCGATCCATGGCCACCGGATTCAATTGCGCCTGCTCATCAAGCTGATACGACAGCGTTTGTCCTTCTGGCACCAGCTTCACGATTTGATAACGGCCTTTAACGGTGTCTACGCTGGCCAAGGAGGTAAGTGACTGTTGTTGTGCCACGGCCTCGATGACTTCCGTCAACGGCGCACTGGTGGCCGCCAAAGTTTTAAAGTCAGGGGCACCGAGGTGTAAACACATCATGATGCCGGTGATGGGCAGCAGCAACCATAAGGGCAGCGCCAACCAGCCAGCGGTATTGTGGACGTCAACTAAGGCCTTTTTAAAGCGAGGGCGCAACAAAAACAAGCCCACAATCAGCATCGCGGCCATGGCATAAGTACTCCACTCTACTAGCCAGCCTGCGCCGATGAGGAGCTGTTTGTGCAGGCCTTTAAACCAGTTATAGGTTGCCATGCCCATGCCGGCATCACCCAGTCGCTCGCCGCTGCGTAAGTCATAAACGCCGCCTTCAGGGCCATTTTTACCGCCGCTGAGGGCCACGCGATCGCCGCCGACCAATACGGTTAGGCTGCTCATTTGTCCGTCAGGATCGATTTTATTTAAGGTGTCGACCACTTGGCTGGCGCTGATGCTGGCATCTATGCCCACGCCCACGTCCGGTGCCATAATCGGCTTCAGCGCCAAAACGGCACCAGACAATAGAATAATCATCACTATGGGGGCCAGCACAAGGCCGACATAGCGATGCCCTAGTTTAAAAAAGGTTTTTAGTTTTGCATTCATGGTTATGCTTTCTTATTATGTTGGGATGTTCACAGCGGGGCCATGTCGCTTACCCAATCGTACTGTGGCTGAATTTATAACCATGTTAAATAAGTAATCTTAAGCGAATCTTAAAAGAAAATAAGTTATGCCATATTTATAATAGGATACAACTGGCCGTTGTGCTTTATTTGTTTTAGATCAAGCATGACGTACTGGCCCACGGGGTGATCACTGCCGTTCTCCCCATACGACGCGGGCGTGAAGTCACTGAAACCCAGTGGCATACTAGAGCATGCCACTAGAC
>JAGNPU010000063.1 GCA_017989485.1 Neisseriaceae bacterium | reverse complement strand
CCTATGCTTTAGATGCCGCGGCCTTGAGCCATGAGCAAAGTAAGACCGGCTTGGTGGCCCAAATCCATCAGCAGGTTGATGCGCTGGTGAACGAACACGCGGCGGCCATTGAGGCCACGTTTCCCAAGCTCAATCGCTGTTTGACCGGCTATGACTTGCCCCACATTAAAGAGGCGGGGGTGTTTAACCTGAACAATCTCTTGTGTGGTTCTGAGGGGTCTTTAGGCTTTGTCAGCGAAGCCAAGATTAACCTGTTGCCGATACCGACCCAGCAGGTGCTGGTCAATATTCGCTATGCCGATTTTCAAGCCGCTTTGCGTGACGCCAAGGCGTTGATGGCGCTGCGGCCATTGTCGATTGAGACCGTCGATTCTAAAGTGTTGCAGTTGGCCAAGGCCGATTTTGTGTGGCACAGCGTGGCCGAGTTTTTCCCCGACAACGTCGATGGCAGCACCACGCTGGGCATCAATATGGTGGAGTTTTGCGGCGACGACCTAGCGGCTTTGCAGGAGACCGTGGCCGAGTTTATCCGCCATCTTGAGGGCGACGCCACCGTACGCCGCTTGGGCCACACCGTGGCCGTAGGGGCCAAGGCGGTCAACGCCGTTTACGGCATGCGCAAGCGTTCCGTGGGCCTCTTAGGCAACGTCAAGGGCGAAGTGCGTCCGCAGCCGTTTGTCGAAGACACGGCCGTGCCGCCGGAGCATTTGGCCGACTACATTGCCGAGTTTCGTGCCGTATTGGACGACGCTGGCCTGGCCTATGGCATGTTTGGCCATGTGGATGCGGGCGTGCTGCACGTGCGCCCGGCTTTAGACATGAAAGACCCACTGCAGGCCGCCAAAATCCGTGCGATCACCGACCAGGTGGTCGAGCTGGTGCATAAATACGGGGGGGTGTTGTGGGGCGAGCATGGCAAAGGCCTGCGTTCTGGCTATGCGCCTAAGTTTTTTGGGGCCTTGTATCCGGTCTTGCAGCAGATTAAGGCGCTGTTCGACCCATACAATCAGCTCAACCCCGGTAAGATTGCCACGCCCAGCACCGTGCCTTCTGCCCAGTTAACCCAGGTGGACGAAGTGCCGTTTCGCGGCGATTTAGATCGTCAGATTGCCAAAAAGGTCTGGTATGGCTTTCAAAGCGCCGTTCATTGCAATGGCAACGGCGCCTGCTATAACTATGACGTCAATGACGCCATGTGTCCTTCTTGGAAGGCCACCCGCGACCGCATGCATGCGCCTAAGGGGCGTGCCTCGCTGGTGCGAGAGTGGCTGCGGCTGCAAGAGCAGGCCGGCGTAGACGTTTTGGCCTGTGCGCCGGACGCGCAAAAAACCTCATGGCTGGGGACGGTCAAGCACACCTGGGCGCGCGTACAGCACACCTGGCAAAACCCACCGGCCAAGAAAGAAGATTTTTCTCATCAGGTGTATGAGGCCATGAGCGGCTGCTTGTCGTGCAAGTCTTGTGCCGGGCAGTGTCCGATTAAGGTCAACGTGCCTGATTTTAAATCCCGCTTTTTATACCTCTACCACACACGCTATCTGCGCCCCTTAAAAGACTATGCCGTAGGGGCATTAGAGTACACCGTGCCGTATCTGGCCAAGGCGCCTAAGCTGTATAACGCCGTATTGGGCAATGCCGTGGTGGATGCCTTCATGCGCAAAGTGATTGGCCTGGTCGACAGCCCTAAAATGAGCACGCTGCCATGGGCCGACTTGCTGCAGCAACATCAGGTGCAAGAGGCCACGGTGGCCAATCTGGCACGGCTTAGCGACGCCGACAGGCAGCGCAGCATCGTGTTGGTTCAAGATGCGTTTACCCGCTATTTTGACACGCCCTTATTGGCCGATTGGATGGCCTTACTACAGGCCTTAAACGTGCACATTTTTGTGCTGCCGTTCATGCCCAACGGCAAGCCCTTACACGTCCACGGTTTTTTAAGCCAGTTTAAAAAACTGGCCCGGCGTAACACCAAGGTGTTAAACGAAATCGCCCAGCAGGGCATTCCCCTCGTGGGCATGGACCCAGCCATGACCTTGGTTTATCGGCAAGAGTATGTGCAGGTATTGGACGACAGCTTGGCCAAGCCCGAAGTGTTGTTGCCACAGGAATGGTTAAGCCAGCTGCTGAGCGCGCAGGCGTCGCCAGCGCCGGTGGCCGCGGCCGATGCCGAGCCGTATTACCTCATGGGCCATTGCACGGAAAAAACCAATGCGCCCGAGGCCGCCCAGCAGTGGGTCAGCCTGTTTGCCGCCTTCGGCCTGAAGTTGGTGCCGATGGCCAGTGGCTGTTGTGGCATGTCGGGGACGTACGGCCATGAACGACAGCATCAGGCCACCTCGGCCACCATTTACCAGCAGTCGTGGCAGCCTATTGTGGCCGAACACGGGCCTGCGGGCCGCCTGCTGTCGACCGGTTATTCCTGTCGCAGCCAGGTGAAGCGGATGAGCGAGCACGCACTGAGCCATCCTTTACAAATTCTTTTAGAAAACGTGCAAGGCCTAGGTGCTTAAGCACGAATAGTGACCCCTACCGGAGAGACGTATGTCAAACGCTGTATACCTATCGCCTGACCTGATCAGAGCCAAATTTTCTGCCGCCATGTCGGTGATGTACCAAAACGAAGTGCCTTTGTATGGTGATTTAATGAGCCTGGTGGCCGAAGTGAATCAGGCGACCTTGGCCGCCCAGCCAGCGCTGTTGGCGCAGCTGGAAAAAACCCAAGAGTTGGCGCGCTTAGACGAAGAGCGTCACGGCGCCATCCGCGTGGGCACGGAAGCCGAATTGAATACCATCCGCCGTCTGTTTGCGGTGATGGGCATGTTCCCGGTGGGGTATTATGACTTGGCGCCTGCCGGCGTGCCGGTTCATTCCACCGCCTTTCGTGCCGTGCATGAAGACAGCCTGCGCGTGAGCCCGTTTCGCGTCTTTACCTCGCTGCTGCGCCTAGAGCTCATCGACGACGAAGCCACGCGTATCGAAGCCAAAGCCATTTTGGCGCGCCGCAACATTTTTACCGATGAGGCCATGGCCTTGATTGCGCAAAATGAACAAGACGGTGGCCTGACTGAGGCCGATGCCGATCGCTTTGTGGCCGCGGCTTTAGAAACCTTCCGCTGGCATTCAGACGCCACCGTGACCGCCGCACAGTATCAGGCGCTACACGACCAACACCGTTTGATTGCCGACGTGGTGGCGTTCAAGGGCCCACACATCAACCATTTGACGCCCAGAACCGTGGACATCGACCGTGCCCAGGCCTTAATGCCAGAGCGTGGCATCAGCGCCAAGGCCGTGGTAGAAGGGCCGCCACGTCGCGATTGCCCCATTTTGCTGCGTCAAACCAGCTTTAAGGCCTTGCAAGAAAGCGTGCGCTTTACCGATCAGGCCAGCGGTGGCGACGTGGGCAGCCATACCGCCCGCTTTGGTGAGATCGAACAGCGTGGCGCCGCTTTAACGCCTAAAGGCCGGATGCTTTATGATCAGCTGTTAAACAGTGCCCGCGCCGACATTGGCGGTGCGCCCACCGAAGCCAATGCCGACGCCTACCGTGCCAACCTGGCCAAACACTTTGAGGCTTTCCCAGACCATTACGCGCAAATGCGCTGTCAGGATTTGGCCTATTTTGCCTATTACCCAACTGAATTGGGCTTGGCCAAGGCCGGCAGCTTTAAGATGGGCAGCAGCGTCGACGACTTAATCGCCGTCGGTGCCGTCGACTTTGCGCCGATTGTGTACGAGGATTTCTTGCCTGTGAGCGCCGCCGGTATTTTTCAATCCAATTTGGGCGGTGACGACCAGGCTGAATATGCCGGGGCCTCTAGCCAGACCTTATTTGAGGCCGCTTTGGGCGCCCAGGTGATCGATGAGCTGCGCCTGTATGCCGATGCCTCGGCTCGCTCTTGGGTGCAGTGCCAGGCGGCATTGAAGCTGGCCTAAGGCCTAGCCCGATTTTTTTCTCTGTTTCACCCTGTTTTAAGTTGAACGTTTTTTACCGGTCATGGCCTTTCGGCTTGACCGGTTTTTTTTGGCCGTGCGCTGTTGGCTAAGCTTAAGGACGATCAAAGGCAGGTGAGGCGACGTCGGCTATGATGTTGAAGTGATGAACAACAAGGCAGGAACATGAAGCAAAAACCATTGAGGGCGCTACGGCAAAGGTGGGGCAGCGGCCTGGCCGTGCTGTTGCTGAGTGGCTTAACCTGGGCCGGGTGTGATTTAGGCGGCCATTACCAAAGCAGCCCATTGGCCAGTGAGGATGGGCAGGCCTTTGGGCAGGAAATCTTATCGGCGTTGTTTAAGCAATATGATGGTGTGGTCGAGGGGTTTAGGCTGACCGCACAGCAGGGCGCTTATGTCCTTCAGCACCAGACGCAAGCCCAGGCAACCCAGGCCCTAGACGACAAAGAGCGGGCAATGTGGTCGGCCATGCAGCATGAGGGCTTTGGTTTGCGCCGAAACCACACAGGCCAGGCGGCAGTGCCGTGCGGGCAACGTCTAGATGAGCGAGAGGAGATTTACCTTATGCGCTTTGATTTGGGCAATCTGTATGGCAAACAGGCGTGGTCGAAAGACGACTTAGCCAGAGTGTTATTGGCCAAAGACCGGCCGGCTAAGCTCAGAAAAGCCCAGTATTTTTTAGTCTGGTCGTTTTCTGTGCCCACGGTGACGGGCGGCATCATCATGGTGCCGCTGACGCGCACACCTTAAGCATACGTGGCCATCGGCCGCCGCGGCCGCCTTAATGAAGGGCGTGGCTGAGGCGGTCTTTTTGCTGCTGGAGTTTTTTCTTGGCGGCGGTCACCTGATTGCTCAGGGCCAGGCGGCGGGCAAATGAGACGCCCTGTTTGAGCTCCCATGCCAGCGCCTGATCAATGGCGGCCATGCGCTGATCGATGCTTTTGATTTTTAATTTGGTGACCGTCCCCCATAGCTTGCCCCAGGCGCTCGGCATTTTTTTGTGTGGGTTGCCCAATAGGGTTTTTGCCTGAGTGTGGCGATGGTGGGTGAGGGTGGTCATGGTTGCTTCCTTCGTCGTAAACAGTTAATGAAGAAATAAGTCATCAAACTGTATCATTCCAAAAAAAAATGTTACTATGTGTCAACAAATGTTGGACATGACCATATTAGTACAAAATATGCGTACATGTAAGACCTATTTTCAAAATATTGATCGAAAGTATGCAAATTATGGACAAAGAAGCCGATTTTGCCGCCATCGTGGCCAGAGTGAAGACTTTGTATGAGGTCAATAAAGACAGTGACTTAGCCGCTGTGCTGGGGGTAAACCGGCAAACGGTTTACTCATGGAAGACAAGAAACGTCATCCCTCTCGAAAAGTGTATGCAAATTGCGACAGATCGGGCCGTCAGCCTGGATTGGATTTTATTCGGTCAAGACAGCGCCCCTCAGTTGGCCGTGGCGGCCAATGACGACGAGGACTACGTGAGCGTGCCGATGTATGACGTGGCCGCCAGCGCCGGTTATGGCAGCTTCTTCAGCGAAGAACAGATTGTGAATAAGCTGCATTACTTGGGGACTTGGTTGCGCGATGAGGGCTTATACCCGAAAGACCTTGCCGTGATCACGATTGCGGGTGAAAGCATGTCGCCTACCCTGAATACCGGCGATGCCGTGTTGGTGAATATGGCGCAGCGCAAAGGCGACGGGGTATTCTTATTGCGCGTGGGGGATGCCCTAAGGGTGAAGCGGTTACAGTGGCTGTTAGACGGCTCGATACGGGTGATCTCCGACAACCCAATCTACCCGCAAGAGGTGTTGCAGCCAGACGTGTTTGCCGACCACAGCGTGGAAATCATTGGCCTGTGTCATTCACGCCAGGGTAAGTTGAATTAAAAATTAAAGCATTAAGCCAACAACAGGGCTGCTCATTGAGCAGCCCTGTTTGCGTGTGTCGTCACCTAGGCGCCTGCGGGCGCTGGGCTGGCGATGTGGTCCAGCAGCCGATACATGACCTCTTTATTTTGACTGGGGACGGCGAACTCGGTGATGTCTTGTGCGGTTTGGGTGTGTTCACGGCCATCCAGATAAGCCGCGTCGCTTGCCACCAGCTTGGCCACGTCGGTGGCGGTGACCTCTAAATGGCACTGTAAAGCCAATACGTGGTCTTGGTAGAGAAAGCCCTGGTTCGGCGTCACGTCAGAAGCAAACAGCCTGTTTGCCCCCTGGGGCAAGTCAAAGACTTCGCCGTGCCAGTGTAAGACGGTCATGCTTTTGGGGAGCCAGTTTGGCGCCTCGGTGGTGGCGTGAATCGGATACCAGCCGGCTTCACGGTGGGTATTGCCCTCAACTTTGGCGCCCAACACCTTGGCGATTTGTTGGGCGCCAAGGCAAATGCCGATGATGGGCCGGTGTTGACGCAGGTGGGCCGCAATGTAATCACGTTCATGGGCTAACCAGGGGGCGGTATCGTTGACGCTCATTGGCCCGCCCAGGATCACGAGCAGGTCTGCCATGGGCAAGGCCGAAAAGTGTGTGTTGGCGTTAACGTGGTGGATGTGCAAAAAATGGTGTCGCACTAGTGCCCATTGCGCAATGAGGCCAGGGCCTTCGTCAATGTGGTGTTGTAGGACGTGAATGTGCATCGCCTGTACTCCCTAGGTGTGAGGTGTGGATTAAGCCCTGTTTTGCTCCTGCCACCAAGCAGGCGCAAACGTTCGCAACCATGGCCTGCTTGATGCGTCGCCGATCCGATTGCCGTTAGCGGGCTCAGGCCGGCTAGGCCGGTGGGTCAAACAACCGAGCATGACGAGTGTACGACGGGCATTTTGTTGGATAAAGCATAAATCGGCCCTTGAGGTAAAAATGACGCACTGGGTGGGTTGTTGATTTAACTAAGTCATTTATTATCCGATTATTTTAAATTATAGATTAAAGATAAAGGCGGCACGCCGTCGGGGGATTGTTTGCGGTATGGCAAATCGCTTTATTGATGACGATGGTATGATGGCGGGTGGTGGTAGTTAAGTGTGCGTGCCCTGTGTGGGCTAATGGTGGTTGAATAGGATGGGTAAATGAAGACATTAAATAGGGTATTGGCGCTGGTGGTGTGCATGGGGTTGAGCGTGCAGGCCAGCGCCAAAGTGTGGCCATGGGGTACGGCGGCTACGCCGGCGTGTTATGGCGAAAGCAATTGGGCCACCCAGCTGACTCTGTCCAGCATGGTGGCCAATCAGTATATTGTGGATTCGGCGGGGGTGGATTTTGCCAAGCTGAAAACAACGCTGTTGGAATCCACGAAGGTGGGCAAGTATCAATTCGCGCAAGAGGAAGACGTGTACCGCCAAATCCAAAAGGTGAGCATGACCACGCGGGATGGCCGCACCTTTGAAGTGCTGACCATTAGTGAAGCCACGTTTACCGAGTGCTCTATGGGCTCGCCACGCATTATTTTAGTGGCGCCCGAGTTTAAGGTGTTAGAGCGTGGGGCGTCTATTTTGGAGTAGTGATGCGATGGCGGACATGGGGCACTGAGGCCGCCTGAGGCGCCGGCGCCTCAGGGGACGGGGTTTAAGCGGACGCGATCATGCGCTGCCTATTTTGTGCTTGTTTGCGCTTTGGCCAGGGGCAAGCGGCACGGCGATCAGGGCCACCATGCCGATCAAGCCCCATACGGCTGGCCACGAGGTATGCGCCAGGATGATGGGCATCAGAAACGGCGTCACAAAGGCGGCAGAAAACACGGCCATGCCTTCTAGTCCGATGGCAGAGCCGGCTCGGTGTGCCCCTGCCATGACGGCAATTTCTGTGTAGGCAACACCATGCCAGGCGTTGGCAAAAATGCCACTGCAACAGATGAGCAGCCAGACGACTGAGCTGGGGCCAGAATGAGACAGGGCGGCACCGATCATGGTGAGGCCTGCCAGCATGCCGAATCCCCGAATAAAACGACGGCGGTTTCTGTATTTGTCGGAAAGCCGACCACTCAAAATACGCAAGGCCCCACCCAGTAGCTGAACAATAATTAACAGCAGGACCAGCATGTCCATTCCTAAATGGTGGGCGTCGTGCAGGTAGATGCCCGCGAACGTCAAAACCGCAATCTGAGGCACCGTCAGTAGGCCACTGGCCAGGGCAAGCCGCCAAACGGCCCAGCGTTTGAGGGGAGAGGGGAGATTTGTGGGGGCGTGGTCTGCCTCTGGTTGGGGCGTGAGGGGGTATTCGTGCAGCCAAAGCCATGTGGCGCCGGCGCTCATCAGGCACATCAGGGCCAGAACTGCGTACACGAGGGCAAACCCCCAATAATAGGCAATCACCGGCAGCAGCGCGGCGCCTATTGCGCCGCCGAC
>JAGNPU010000062.1 GCA_017989485.1 Neisseriaceae bacterium | reverse complement strand
GTATAGCAAGTTTCACCCCTTTTATTTTACCCCATGTGGCCCCAGTCGCGCCTATATATTGCACCTCGCCCTTATGCTCACCCGCCATCTATGGCCACATCGCCCACAACACCATACAACGGCCCATGGTCGTGACATGAAACTTTGCCACAGCAAGGGCAAACATGGTTTAATCAAGAAAAGAGCAAACAGGGCCGTGAACCCAGCCAAGCTGGCCTAACGTGAAGCCCTTGGTATCCGGCGGCGCCACCCTTAGGGTGCGCACGACCTCTGCCCCACCCCTATGCCTTATTGCAACACATCAAAATCAAAGCAGTCCGTCATTATTCTTAGGAGAGATCATGAACGAAGTGGTTATTGTGGCCGCCAAACGCACCGCCGTCGGCCAATTTTCTGGCAGCCTTGCCAACATCCCCGCCACCGACCTAGGCGCCGAAGTCATTAAGGCCCTATTGGCAGACAGCAAGGTTGCTGCCGCCGACGTCGATGAAGTCATTATTGGTCAAGTATTGACCGCCGGTGCCGGTCAAAACCCTGCCCGCCAAACGATTTTAAAAGCCGGCTTGAGCATCACCACGCCCGCCCTCACGATTAACCAAGTCTGCGGCTCTGGCCTCAAGACCACCCACCTGGCCGCCCAGGCCATCGCCTGCGGTGACGCCGAGATCGTGATTGCCTGTGGCCAAGAGTCGATGTCGCTCAGCCCTCACCTCATTCCCAAAATGCGCACCGGCCAGCGCGTTGGCGACGCCCAAATCATCGACAGCATGATGTTTGACGGCCTGACCGATGCCTATGGCCACTACCCTATGGGGATAACCGCAGAAAACATTGCCGACCAGTATCACATCAGCCGCGAAGCCCAAGATGCATTTTCACTGGGCTCTCAGCAAAAGGCTTCCGCCGCGCAAAAAGCGGGCAAGTTTAAAGACGAAATCGTGCCCATTAGCGTCCCTCAGCGCAAAGGCGAGCCGATGGTGTTTGCCGACGATGAGTTTATTCGCCACGACGCCACCACAGAATCGATTGCCAAAGCCCGCCCCGCCTTCAAGAAAGACGGCAGCGTCACCGCCGCCAGCTCTTCTGGCCTTAACGACGGTGCCGCAGCCGTTTTGCTGATGTCCAAAGCCAAGGCTCAGGCCTTAGGCCTGACGCCTTTAGCCACGATTAAGGGTTATGCCTCTAGCGGCGTCGACCCTGCCATCATGGGCATGGGCCCCGTCACCGCAGTCCAAAAAGCCTTGGCCAAAGCCAACTGGGACTTGGCCGACGTGGACTTAATTGAAGCCAATGAAGCGTTTGCCGCACAGGCCTTAGCCATATCCGGCGAACTCAAATGGGACATGAACAAGGTCAACGTCAACGGCGGCGCCATTGCCATCGGCCATCCCATTGGGGCGTCTGGCTGCCGTATTTTGGTCACCTTACTGCATGAAATGAAGCGTCAAAACGCCAAAAAAGGCCTGGCCACTTTGTGCATCGGCGGCGGCATGGGCGTGGCCCTAGCGGTTGAGCGCGAATAGGCTCTAGCCACAACAGACCTAAGCCACTGCCTGTGCAGTGGCTTTTTTTTGGGCCCATGGACGCTGGGGCGCAGCCGGGTTTAGCAAAGTTTGCCAAAAGAGCGTAAAATAGGCCAATTACGCTTTTTGTTTACTCATTCCTCAAGATAGGCCTATTCATGAATTTTCCTAATCGCACCATTCCCAACGCACGCATGCGTCGCATGCGTAAAGATGAATTTTCTCGTCGTCTGATGCGTGAGCACACCTTAACCAGCAATGACTTGATTTACCCCGTATTCGTGCTAGAAGGCCAAAACCAAGAACAGGCCGTGCCTTCTATGCCCGGCGTGATGCGCCAAAGCATAGACAAATTATTGTTTACCGCAGACGAAGCCGTTAACTTAGGCATTCCTGCCCTAGCGCTGTTCCCCGTGGTCACCCAAAACAAAACCCTAAGCGCTGAAGAAGCCTACAATCCTGAAGGCCTGATTCCGCAGACCATACGCGCCTTACGCGAACGCTTTCCCGACTTGGGCATCATCACCGACGGCGCCCTAGACCCCTACACCACCCACGGCCAAGACGGCCTCATTGACGCCAATGGCTACGTGCTCAACGACGAGACGGTGGAGGTTTTGGTGAAGCAGGCACTGTCGCACGCCGACGCAGGTGCCCAAGTCATCGCCCCCTCAGACATGATGGATGGCCGCATTGGCGCCATTCGTGAAGCCCTAGAAGACCATGGCCACATCCACACCCGCATCATGGCCTATTCTGCCAAATATGCGTCTGCGTTTTACGGCCCCTTCCGCGACGCCATCGGCAGCGCCAACGCGATCAAAGGCGGGAATAAATACAGCTATCAAATGGACCCAGCCAACAGCAATGAAGCGCTGCACGAAGTCGCCCTAGACCTACAAGAAGGCGCCGACATGGTCATGGTCAAGCCTGGCCTGCCGTATTTGGATGTGATCCGCCGCGTCAAAGATGAATTCCAAGTGCCTACCTACGCCTATCAGGTGTCGGGCGAATACGCCATGCTGCAAGCGGCGATTCAAAACGGCTGGTTGGACGCAGACGCCACCATTATGGAAAGCCTGATCGCCTTTAAACGCGCTGGCGCCGATGGCGTTTTGACCTATTACGCCCTACATGCGGCGCGCTTGCTTAAAGCGCAAGCTTAAGCCAACGCCGTCCGTCAAAAAGCGACCCTAGGGTCGCTTTTTTTCAGCTGCCGACGGTGTCAGCAGGTTTTTTGACCATGGTTTATGTGGCTTGTGACTGATATCGCCCGTTATGCGCAGGCGAGGATCCAGCCAGCCCGAGGCTGGGTTTTGATGGCCGTTAGGGTTAAGCCCAAAGCCATCAGCCATGCTTCGGTAACGTCGCTCTCAATCGGGCCTTGTCTTTTTATTTAACCAGCTTTTGCCACCAAAAAATCACCGTCACCACCGCCCCAAACACCATCACCCCATAAAAATAATCTAAGGCCGCCATAATGGTTGCCTGCTGCAACAGCATTTGCTGAAGCTGGCTTAAGGCCGCCAAAGACGCACTGCCGTCATTCAGACTACGGCCCAACACCTCGCTCAAAGCCGTCCAGGTTTGATCAAACGGCCAGCGGCCTGGGCGAAAAGACGCCCCTAAGTCGCTAAAATGCACCGTGGTGCGCCACTGCATAAACACCGTCCCAAAGGCAATCCCCAAGGACAGCGCCAGCTGAGCAATCATATTACGCAACTGCATGGCGTGCGAGAACAGCACCTCATCTTGCTGCATGCTGCGAAACCCTAAGGCCGTGATTGGCGACATCACCAAAATCAAAAACAAACCGTTGGCCATTAAGGCCGGCAAAATGTGCAAAGGCAACGACGCCTGAGGGGTGAGGCTGGCCAGGCGCCAACCGTAAAACACCACGCACAGCCCACCAGGAATGAGGTATTTCTTCAACGTCGGCGATTTCACCACGGTTTTGGAAAACACAATCCACGCCAACAACGACATGCTCAGCCCGATAGACATGTACTGCCCAATCGGCGTCCAAGCAAAATTAAACCCTTTTTGCAACAGCATGGGCAAAATATAGTTGCTGGCCGCATTCATGATAAAAAAGGCACAAGAGAAAAGGGTGCTGACCAAAAACAACCGGTCTTGCAACACGGGGCGAATGCGCAATAACGATTTTTCATCATGGCGATGAAGCCGCCGCACAAACAGGGCCAAACACACGATGGCCACGACCAGCATGGCCAATAACACCAAGGCATTGCTGTAAAAATTGTAGCTGGAGCGGCGAAATACGTAAAAAAACGTAAAGCCGCCCAGCAACAGCAACAGCAGCAACACCGGATTACTTTGGGTGAGCCGTGCCTCTTTCGGCACAACGTGGGTGGGCAAACAAAATGACGCAAACAGCCAGGCGATTGCCGCACAGCCGATTAACAGCAAAAACACACTATTCCAGCTGTCGTGCGACACCGCCAACGAAGCCAAAAACGGGGCCCCGGCCATCCCCAACGTCATGCTCACCACAAACACTTTAATTCCGGCAAATCGTATCAGGCCCGGCGGCAACAGCAACGTCAACAGACGCGCACTGGTCATAAACGAGGCCCCGCCAAGCGCCATAATGGCTCGCCCCGCCAGAAAACTGGTAAAGGAGTGGCTGAAATAACACACCACCGCCCCTAGCACCGAAAAAGCCAGGCCAATTTGAATATAACGCCGCCAGCCTATGCGCTCCACCAACCAATGCTGTTGCGCAATCATGATGACGGCAATACAGGCATACACGGCACTGACCAGGCCAAACTCTTCCGGGCTGGCCCCTATCTCACCCATGATCGGGTTGGCCGAAAAGGCAATCATCCCCGCCTGCAAATACTCGAAGATGTTCAGAAAAAAAATGGTGACCAACAGCTTGCCCAATAGCCGCTGCGAAATCCGTATCGGCATGGCCTAGTGACCCGGCCTAGCCAGATTGGCCTGGATAATGCCGTCGATCAACTCATTGGCCTTGGCCAACTCATCGGCAAACACTCGGGTTTCATAGGCCTGTGGCTGCACCGTCGCCAAGCTTAAATCCTGACGGGCACCCCGCGCCTGGGTCAATACCGTCACCTTCATGGTCAAACCTATGCGCAAAGGATATTGCTGCACCTCTTGCGGGTCCAACGCAATCCGCACGGGCACCCGCTGGACGACTTTAATCCAGTTACCCGTCGCATTTTGCGCCGGCAGCAGCGCAAAAGCACTGCCCGTGCCCGCATCCATCCCCATGACCCTACCGTGATAAACCATCTCTTGGCCATACATCTCAGCCACCAGTTCGGCGGGCTGTCCCTGCCGTAGGTCTCGCAACTGGGATTCTTTAAAATTGGCGCTCACCCACACCTGGGTCAAGGGCACGATGGCCATCAGGCTGCTGCCGGCGGCCACATGCTGGCCCACCTGGACATTACGCTTGGTCACCATGCCGGCCACCGGGGCCACAATATAGGTACGTGCTGCCTGAATATAGGCTTCCCGCAGGGCCGCCACCGCCGCCGTCACATTGGGATGTGTTTCAATCGACTCATGGTCAACCAAGGCGCGCCCGGCACTGAGCTGATTTTTCGCCGCGGCCACGGCCGCTTCGGCACCGGCCAAGGCCTGCTGTGCCGCCTGCCATTCTTCCGTCGCAATCGCCCCACTTTGGGCCAGATCACGGCGTCGCTGATGCTCACTACGGGCCAACACCAGCTCGCTCTGCCGCTGCGCCAATAAAGCCTGCAGCTGATCTTTAGAGGCAAACTGACCGCGCACGGCGCGCACCGCCTGAGCCAGGCTGGCCTTGCTTTTGTCTAAGGCCAGTTCGGCATCGATGGGGTTTAAAGCCACCAACAGCTGCCCGGCCTTGACCATGTCGGTGGTGTCCGCCTGTATGCCCACGGCGGTGCCCGCCACCTGAGCGGTCACCAAGACCACATTGCCCTCAACGTAGGCATCCTCAGTCACTTGCTCATACTGGCCCCAAAATACCCACCAAATGCCCACCAGTAGCGCCACGACGAGCGCCACCAAAAGTATGGCGTAGGTCAGACGATTGCGTTTGGCCATCAGATGATAGGTCAGCGCTCGACGAATATGTGCCCATTTTGAGCGAGGGACTTTGGGTCTGGCCTCAGCCTTAGAGGCGGTCATGGCGGGGGATGATTCGGAAGGGTCTTCTGGTGAGGGGGGAATGGACTGCGTCATGAATACGTCTTTATTTGTGTAAGGTCTAGCCTTTATGATAAAACTTTTTATGTGCCAACGCCATTTAATTATAAACAATTCTTTGTCTATTCAACCATATATTAAATATTTAATTTATAAACTTATTAATTATTATTCTAAGCATCGTCACGCCCCACCCTGCCCACAACCGGCTTTAAGCGCCACCAACGCTGGGTCGTGACCAGCGGCTCCACCACCAGCGTGTCGCCCAAGTCCAACTGGATCGCGCCTTGCCTATCGGTTCGATACAGGGTGACATTGTGCCGTTGCAGGCGCGCCACCACTTCGGCATGTGGATGGCCATAGCGATTGTCAAAGCCGGATGAACCCACGGCCACC
The DNA here is from genome assembly GCA_017989485.1 of Neisseriaceae bacterium. Taxonomy (GTDB): domain Bacteria; phylum Pseudomonadota; class Gammaproteobacteria; order Burkholderiales; family Neisseriaceae; genus JAGNPU01. The sequence goes on along the minus strand of JAGNPU010000062.1, from coordinate 2,229 downwards.
GTCGGCGCAACCTGAGTTAAAAACCCCTCCGTGGTAGAGGTCTTGCTGCCATGGTGGCCCAATATCAGCACCTGACTGAATAAGTCGGTGCCATAGCTACGGGCCAAATAGGCCTCACCCACCGCCGCCAAATCGCCCGTCAGCAAAACCGCCTGCCGCCTTGCAATCACCCTCAGCACACAGCTTAAGTCATTGTCCCCCTCACCCACACCGGGGGTGAGCCATTCAAAATACACCTCATCGACCACCCAAGCGCCGCCTGCAGTGCAATGCCTGGCGAGCGTTGGGGCATAGGCCTGGGGTTGCCCCGCCCACAAACGTCGAGGCTGCAGCGCCTGATACAGGGGCCGCCAACCAGCATCGTGATCACTGTCGTTGTGGGACAAAATCATTTCGTCCAAGCGCCCAATCCCTAAGGCACGTAGATTCTGCAACACCGTCTGGCCACTGGCTTCCGGGCCCGTGTCGTACAGCATGTTGTGGCGATGGGTTTGCAACAATAGGCTTAAGCCCTGACCGATGTCCCACACCACAATACGCAGCGTGCCCAAGGGCGGCGCCGGAGGCTGATAGGCAAAAGGGATTGCCCAGCACAACGCCGCCATGGTCTGTATCGGCAAGCCACGGGGCAATAACCACAGCACCGTCCCCATCCCTGCCGCCGCCCACAGCGGCCAAGGCAAAGCCGGCACAGAAAAAGTCCACGCCCACGGCGTCAGCTTGGCCAACCCCCGCAAGCTCAGCTCTGACAGCATGATGGCCCAAGACAATACCGCATCGAACGGCAGCAGCTGCCCCAACAGCGACAAAGGAATTAACACCATGGTGGTCCATGGGATGGCGATCAGATTCACCAAAAAACCAATGCTGGGCACCTCACCAAAAAAATACGCCACCGGCACCACCGAGGCGATGGTCGCCGTCCACTGCAGCCTCAATAAACTAGGCCCCCAGCGGGTGGCCCGCAGCCGTCGCCGCCCGCTGCTGACCCACAGCAAGGAGGCTACCAGCAAGAACGACAGCCAAAAACCTATGCTTAACGCGGCACCGGGATGATTCAACAACACCAGACAAAACGCCGACCACCACACCACCCAAACCGTCACATAAAACCGTGCCTGCCACAGCAGCAAGGCCACAGCGAGCATCAGCACGCTGCGCTGGGTCGGAATCGCAAACCCAGAAATGGCGGCATAAGCCACCGCAGCCATCAGCCCCGCCGTACCGGTATACAGGCGGCTATTGCCACGCGGGCGCCGCCACAAACGCAGGGCCTGCTGCACCCCAGTAGCCACAAAACCGGCCACTAGGGTCACGTGTAGGCCAGAGATACTGACCAGATGATTCAGGCCTGTCACCCGAAACAGCTGCCACAGCTCTTGGGTGAGGTTTTGCCTTTGCCCCAGGCTTAGCGCGCTCACCAGCGCCGCACCTTGCTCATGCCCTATCCCTAAACGCACCACCCTGGCCTGAGCCTTTGCCCGCACGGCCTCGCCCAGGCTGTTTAAATCGTGCTGCTGCCGTAGCCATTGTCGCTGCTGGCGCACAATGCGGCCGCCGCCATCTATGCCCTGCAATACCGCACCATGCCCCGCCTCAAAGCCAACCGGATTGAGCCGCCCCACGGGCGCGCTCAGCACCACCCGCACTCGCCATACGCTGCCCAGCGGCCACGCCTGCCCCTGATTGTCGCGCAAGGACAGCTGTCTTGGCGCCCAAGATTGCGCCTTTCCCTCTGTTGCCAACACCTTGACCCGCAACTGCTGCCCGCCAAATCGCGTGGTGGTCACGCCATGCACCCGCACCACAAGCGTTTGCTCAACCCCAACTAGGGTGACAGGCACCCGACTCGCCTGCTTGGCCGCCACCCAAACATGCACGTATCCGTGGCCTGCCAGCATGAGCAGCAGGCACAGCCCCCAATAAGGCCAACGCCACCACAGCAACAGGGCCAAAATACCCAAAGCCAAGCATGACCACAGCCCCATTGGCGATGGCCACCATATTGCCCACAGCAGTGATGCAGCCATCCCAATTAACAATTTAATCATCACACCCCCCATTGCCAGCTTACCAAGAAATGACATAAGAATATACGGGGTCGCAAAAAAACCCGCCGAAGCGGGTTTTTTAAATCATTGACTAAGGGTCAATTATTTAACTTGACGACGTACTTGAGTACGGATCAATAGGTCTACACGACGATCAGGTTCGATACAGTCGATTTGA
>JAGNPU010000061.1 GCA_017989485.1 Neisseriaceae bacterium | reverse complement strand
CTTAGCGATGGCTAAACTTAGGCTTACGTTTTTCAACAAAGGCCGTCATGCCTTCCTTTTGGTCTGCCAGCGCAAAGGTGGCATGGAACAAGCGCCGTTCAAACAGCAGGCCGGCCTGGAGCGGCGATTCATAGGCTTGATTGATGGCTTCCTTAATCATTCTGCTTACCGGCCGCGACTGCTCGGCAATGGCCTGAGCCAAAGCCAGGGTTTCGCTGAGCAAATACGCCGATGGGAACACCCGTGCCACCAGGCCGGCCTGTTCCGCCTCACGGGCGCTGAGCATCCGCCCCGTCAAGGCCATGTCCATGGCCTTGGCTTTGCCGATGGCGCGGCTTAGGCGCTGAGTGCCGCCGGCACCGGGCATGGTGCCCAACTTGATTTCTGGCTGGCCAAACTTGGCCGTATCGGCGGCATACACCAGATCGCACAACATGGCCAGCTCACAACCACCACCGAGGGCAAAACCTGACACGGCGGCGACTATGGGCTTGCGTGCGGTGCGAAGGGTGTCCCAGTTGGCCTTGGTAAAGTCTTGCGCCAACACGCTGGCGTAATCAAAGTCACGCATGGCGCCAATGTCGGCCCCGGCCGCAAAGGCTTTGGCGTGGCCGCACAGCACCATGGCCCCGATGCCGTCATCCGCTTCAAACGCCTGCACCGCCGCCGCAATGCCGATCATGACGTCCTCGTTGAGGGCGTTCATGACGTCAGGCCGGTTGATTTGTATCACCCCCACATTGCCGTCGACGTGGCTTAACACCACGGCTGCTGAATCTGTGTTCATGTCTGCCTCCTTAAACCCGCTCAATAATCATGGCAATGCCTTGCCCCACGCCGATGCACATCGTGCACAGTGCATAGCGGCCGCCACTGCGGGCCAGCTGATAGGTCGCCGTGGTCACCAAGCGTGCACCGCTCATGCCCAGAGGGTGGCCCATGGCAATGGCGCCCCCATTAGGGTTAATGCGGACGTCGTCGTCGGCCAAGCCCAAAGAACGGGTCACGGCCAAGCCTTGGGCGGCAAACGCCTCATTCAGCTCGATCACGTCCATTTGCCCTAGGCTGAGGCCGGTTTGGGCCAAGACTTTTTGCACCGCCGACACCGGCGCATAGCCCATGATGCGCGGCAGCACGCCTGAAGTGGCCATGCCCAGCACGCGCGCCTTAGGCGTTAAGCCATGCTGCTGAACCGCTTGTTCAGACGCCAACAACAAGGCACACGCACCATCGTTCACGCCCGAGGCATTGCCCGCGGTGACGCTGAGCTTGGCGCCATTAATGCCCTTGAGCGTGGCCAACTTGGCCAAACTGCTCTCTGGACGCGGCTGCTCATCGACGTCAAACACCAAGGGCTCTAAACGTTTACGCGCCACGGTGACGCTGATCAACTCATCGGCAAAACGTCCTGCGGCCTGCGCCTTGGCCCACTTTTGCTGTGAGCGCAGAGCGAATAAATCCTGGGCCTCACGCTCAATGTGAAAGTCTGCCGCCACGTTGTCGGCGGTTTCCGGCATGCTGTGGGTTTCATACAGCGCATGCAGCTTCGGATTAGGGAAGCGCCAGCCGATGGTGGTGTCGTAAATGGACGCATGGCGTGACCAAGCACTGTCGGCCTTGGCCATGACAAACGGGGCGCGCGACATGCTTTCCACGCCGCCGGCCAGCATCAAATGGGTTTCACCCGACTTGATGGCGCGCGCCGCAAAGCCAACCGCGTCCATGCCCGAACCGCACAGGCGGTTGAGCGTGGTGCCGGGCACCTCAATCGGCAAGCCCGCCAACAGCCCAGCCATCCGCGCCACGTTACGGTTGTCTTCTCCGGCCTGGTTGGCGCAGCCATACACGATGTCGTCGACCTGCTGCCAGTCCACTCGTGGGTTTCGCGTCATTAAGGCCTGCAATGGCAAGGCCCCTAAATCGTCGGCCCGTACCGTCGCCAAACTGCCACCATAGCGGCCTATGGGCGTGCGTACCGCGTCACAAATGAAAGCGTCTTTCATTTCTTTTCCTTTAGCATTCAATGTTAATGATGATGTTTATTTAGGCCGGTGATCAATCACGCGACGGGCCTTGCCCACCTGCGAGCGCGGAATGCTGTCGTATTCCAGCACGCTCACCTGAGTAGAAATCCCGACGTTGGTCTTGATGTGCTGCTGGAGCCGCTTGGCAATCTCGTCGATTTTGTCGTCGCTGAGCTGATGTGAGTATTCATTTTGCAACTCACAGCGCACCGCCACGGTGTCCATATGGCCTTTTTTGGCCAACTCAATTTGGTAATTGCCAGACAGGTGTTTGTCGCGCAGAATTTGCTCTTCAATTTGCGTCGGGAACACGTTCACCCCACGCACAATCATCATGTCGTCGGAACGGCCCATAAAACGGCCTAGGCGTCTGAATGAGCGGGACGTCGGCGGCAAAATACGGGTGAGGTCTCGGGTCCGATAACGAATCACAGGGAAGGCTTCCTTGGTCAACGAGGTAAACACCAGCTCCCCCTCTTCGCCATCAGGCAGCACTTCGCCGGTCACTGGGTCGATGATTTCTGGGTAAAAGTGGTCTTCCCAAATGGTCAGGCCATCTTTGGTTTCCACGCACTCAGACGCCACCCCTGGGCCCATCACCTCGGTGAGGCCGTAAATGTCTAAGGCGTGTATGCCTAGCTTGTTCTCGATTTCTTGACGCATGCCTTCCGTCCAGGCTTCGGCGCCAAAAATGCCGATGCGCAAAGAGTTGTCTTCTGGCTTAATGCCCTGACGCGCCAGCTCTTCGGCCACAACCAGGGCATAAGACGGCGTGGACATGAAGATCGCCGGTTGGAAATCAATGATGTTTTGCACCTGCTTTTCGGTCTGGCCGCCGGAAATGGGGATCACGCAGCAGCCTAGGCGCTCCGCCCCAAAGTGGGCGCCGAGCCCGCCGGTAAACATGCCGTAACCGTAAGCGTTTTGCAGCATGTCGCCCTTACGCCCACCGGCGGCGCGTATCGATCGGGCAATCAAATCCCCCCAAACGTTGAGGTCGTTTTGGGTATAGCCCACGACAATGGGCTTGCCCGTGGTCCCCGACGAGGCATGCAGGCGCACCACGTCACTCTGGGGGACGGCAAACAGCCCAAACGGATAGTTGGCGCGCAAATCGTCCTTCATCATGAAGGGAAATTTGCTTAAGTCGCTCAGGCTATTTAAGTCTTTAGGGTGCACCCCTTGGGCGTCAAATGCCTGCCGGTGGTGGGGCACGTTGTCGTAGGCATGCTGTAGCGTTTGTTGCAGCCGCTGTAGTTGCAATGCCGTGATTTCATCACGGCTGGCCATTTCAATAGGCTCTAAATGGCTGGTGTCCGTCATCGTGGTCATGGTAGGCCTCTCTTCTATTCTCTTAATTGATTGGTTTTAGCCTGTTAGTCGGCTTTGTCATTCGGGTTGGTCGTACTGGCCATGCTGTTTAATACTTCGCCACGGATGCGGTGACTTTTGCCGCGAAACAGGGCAACCAACTGGCCCCCTTCATTTTTGACCACCACGTCGTAAACCCCTGTACGACCCGCCATAAATGTTTCGGTCGCCTCCGCCTGTAGCGTTTCTCCAGGAAAGGCTGGGGCCGTAAAATCAATGCTGCACGCGGCCCCAACGGTGTTCTGGTTACGGTTGTTGCATGCGTAGGCAAAAGCGGTATCGGCCAGGCTGAAGATCATCCCGCCGTGGCACATCCCATGCGCATTAAGCATAAAATCGGCCACCTTCATGCTCAATAAGGCGTAGCCTGGCTGGGTGGCTAGCAGCTGCATGTTCATGGCGCCGGGTAGGGTTTCTTTGGCCTGCAAGGCCGCCACGGTGGCCTCGGCCAGGGTTTGTGGGTGACTTAAGTCAAGCATGCGCGTTGGCTCCCAAAACTTGTTGTTGGATCCAAGGCGACACCCGATAGCGGTCTTCGCCATAGGCATGGCCTAACTGCCGCAAAACGGTTTGCACCTTGTCAAAGCCTATGTTTTGGCCCCAGGCCAAAGGCCCTTGCGGATAATTCACGCCCAGACGCATGGCTTTGTCGATGCCCGCCACGCTGCCCACGCCCTGATTCACCGCATCGGCGGCTTCATTGACCAGCATCGCCACCGTACGCATGACCACCAGCCCAGGCACGTCGGCCACAACCGACACCGCCATACCGCAGCCTTGCAAGAGGCCGATCATGTCCTGCAATGCCTGCGGCGAACAGCCCGTGGCGGCACTGATGGCCAGGCGGGTGGCCGTTTGATAATCCAAGGCCAAGTCCAATAACACCGTATTCGGCTGCTGATTGTCATGCGCACGCTGACTGGCGCTGCGCCCATCTGTCACACACAGCACAGCATCCCCCACGGTGGCCAAACGCCCATTCAGGGCGGGTGAACAATCGAACGTCAGGCCCTGCGCCGTTAAACGACTGGCCAAGGCCTGAGCCGCCACCGAGTCACCATGCAGGCGCACGGCCGCAGGATACGCCGCGGCGGCAGCTGTCTGTGGCTGCGGCACGGCGGCGCCCTCACGATAATCATAAAACCCACGGCCGCTTTTCTTACCCAAGAACCCGGCGTAAACCAAATCTTGCTGTACCAAGGAAGGCAAGAAGCGCTGATCGTAATAAAACGCCTGCCACACCGACTGGGTCACCGCAAAGTTGACGTCATGGCCAATCAAGTCCATCAGCTCAAATGGCCCCATGCGAAACCCACCCGCCTCACGGCAGCAGGCATCAATGGTGGCCGCGTCGGCACCTTGCTCTTGATACACGCGTAAGGCTTCGGCGTAATAAGGGCGCGCCACTCGGTTCACGATGAAGCCCGGCGTCGACTTGGTGTACACCGGTGCCTTGCCCCAGGCTTCTGCCGTATGAAACAGCGTTGCCAATACGCTGGGACTGGTCGCCAAACCGGCCACGACTTCAACCAAGGCCATTAACGGTGCGGGATTAAAAAAATGAAGGCCGGCCAGACGCTCTGGCCGCTGTAACGCAGCGCCAATGGCGGTGATCGAAATCGACGAGGTATTGCTGCCAAACACGCATTCTGCCGCCACAATGTGTTCCAAGTCGGCGTACAGCTTTTGCTTGCTGGCCAAATCTTCGTTAATGGCCTCGATCACCAAGCTGGCATCGGCCAAATCCGCTAGCGCGCTGACCGGCCGTAGCTGCGCTTTGGCCTGTGCCGCGCCTTCGGCGCTGAGGCGCCCTTTTTCTCGCAATCGCTCAATTCGCCCTTGAATGCTGCTCACCGCGGCCGCGGCCGCGCCTGGCCGTACGTCTAAAAGCTTCACCGGGTGGCCAGCTAGGGCAGCCACTTGGGCAATACCGGCACCCATGGCCCCAGTGCCAACAACGGCAATCACCTGACTTTGTTGTATCGCGCCCATTTCACACTCCTTTAAACACGGCTGGCCGTTTTTCAGTAAAGGCCATGACGCCTTCACGAAAATCAGCGCTGCGGCCCAATTCGGTCATGACGCTGGCCTCTAGGCCCAGTTGCGTTGTTAAATCATGGCCCAGCGACGCCCGCATGACATGACGTATGTGCACCAAAGCTTGAGTTGGCGCCGCCGCCAGCTGGGCCGCCAAGGCTTTAACCGAGGGGGCAAACGCAGCATCCGCCACCACCGACCAGATCAAGCCTTGCGCCTGGGCCTCGGTGGCCGACAGCTTGTCACCCAATAAAGCCATGCCCATGGCCCTAGCCATGCCCACCCGCCGGGGCAAAAACCAGGTGCCACCGGTGTCTGGAATCAGACCAATCTTGGCAAAGGCCTGGATAAAGCTGGCCGATGCAGTGGCCACCACCAGATCACAGGCCAAGGCTATTGATGCGCCAGCGCCGGCGGCCACGCCATTGACCGCCGCCACCGTTGGCACCGGCAAAGCCTGGAGCTGTAAAATCAGCGGCTGATAATAATCACGCACCACCTGGCCCAAATCGGGCGGGTTGCCGGCGGCGTCGAAGCGGGCTTCTTCCGCGGCCAAGTCTTGGCCCGCGCAAAACCCCCGGCCCGCACCGGTCAACACCAGTACCCGTACCGCACCGGTGGCGGCCGCGGCCGCCACCGCGTCGAGTGCCGAGCGCACCTCCAAGTGCATGGCGGCATGCAAGCTGTTCATCCGCTCAGGCCGATTGAGGGTTAAGGTGGCCACGCCGTCTGCCACGGCGTAATCAATATCGTCAAAGACCATGTTCATTCCTTACACGTGGTAGCGGCGTTGCACCACGCGAAAGCGGTTGGCCACAAAAGCGGAATCCGAGTACGACGCGTTGGCGGCGGGGTTGCCACCGGTGCCGTGGTAGTCAGAGTAAGCCGCCGACTGGTTGACAAACACGCCGCCGGTCAGGTTAATCGACAACGCCACTTTAGCGTCAATGGTGGCGTCAATCATGGCGTTTAAAACGGCTTCATCGGTTGAGTACACGCCCACGGTCAAGGCGCCGTGCGTTTGCGTCACGCGCTCAGACAGGGCAATGGCTGCCGCGGTGTTGGCCACTTTGACCACAAAGCTAATGGGACCAAAGCGCTCTTCCATGTAGGCGGCTTCGTCGCTGGCCTCACAGCCTATTAAGGCTGGGGTGTGCACCACGGCTTGAGGAAACTCGGGGTTTTCTAAGGCTTTAGACGCCAATACCACTTGACCAAACTCACCGTTATTGGCGGCGGCAACGCGTTTCACCGTCTCACTAGATTGAATCGCGCCCAAGACCGCATGAGCCACTTCCGGCTTGGCCAAGAAGCCGTCAATGGCGGCGGCCAGGTCACGACACACGTCGTCATAAGACTTATGCCCTTCATCGGTGCTGATGCCATGTGCCGGCACAAAAATGGCTTGGGTGGTGGTACACATTTGCCCCGAGTATAAGGACAGGGTAAACGCCAGATTGCGCATCATGTATTTGTACGCGTCGGTTGAGTCTAAAACAATGTGGTTTACGCCCGCCAATTCGGCATACACCTGCGCCTGGCGGCAATGGTCTATCAGCCACTGGCCAAAGACGTTGCTGCCGGTAAAATCAACCGACTTCACCTGGGCATGCGTGACTAGCTTTTGGGTCACGGCACGGTCTTCGGCCACGCACAGGCTCACCAAATTAGGGTCTAGGCCTTGTTCTTTCAGGACGGCACGAATGGTGCGCACGGTAATGGCCGCAGGCAATACGCCATCACGATGGGGTTTCACAATCACCGCATTGCCGGTGGCCAAGGCCGCAAACAGGCCAGGATAAGTATTCCATGTCGGAAAAGTGCCACAGCCGACGACCACGGCCACGCCGCGACCCGTGACCTCATAATGCTTTTGCATCACCAAGGCTGGGTGCTTGCCCTGCGGCTTTTCCCAGACGGCCTCGGCGGGCACAAAGCTTTGCTCACGGTAGGCATAAGCCACAGCCTCTAGGCCACGGTCTTGGGCATGAGGCCCGCCGGCTTGAAACGCCATCATCCACCCCTGCCCCGAGGTCATCATCACCGCATGACCCAGCTCAAAACTTTGTTGGTTTAAGCGCTGCAAGATTTCCAAACACACGCCGGTACGGCCCTCAACGCCGAGGGTGCGCCAAGGCGTCATCGCGGCCTTACCGGCCGTAATCAGGGCATCCACGTCACAGACAGGATAGGCCACGGCCAAAGCCACACCATAAGGGGATTGCTCTGTCCCGTGCCAGCCGCTTTGCCCAGGCTGGTCTAGTTCAAAACGCTGGCCAAGATGGGCCTCGAAAGCCGCCTTGCCTTGAGCTGGGGCATCGTCACCATACACTTTAGGGCTGGGCATTTCGTTATAGGCAGACCAATAAGTCCGAGTAGCAATGGCATTTAAGGCAGAGGCAAGCGTTTCCTGATGCGCATGAAACAATGAATGTGACATGGTGTTCTCCTTGGGTGGGTTCATTTTTATGTAGTGATGCAGACAGACACCAAAACATTACAAGTTTGTCTGATTAAAGTCAAATATATGTATCGTAAAATAACAGGAAAGCTTGCAGAAAATCAAAGACACCCCGCCAAACTACCTATTAATTATAAAATTTAATCAATAAATACAGCAGAATAAGAATAGACGAGGAAAGAATCAACCATGAGAAAAGAATATAAAAAAACGACAATAATGATACTTAAAATAAATTATAATTTTAAAATTTGTATCATTTATTTTAAATAATGATTAAAAAATAACCCTTATTCAGCGATTAAATGAACGGCCACAAAAATGTTTGCACCAAAAAAGCATGGCCTCATCCCTATTGGCGAGCCTTTAGAAACCCCTATCGCGAAACACGACGGACGCGATACAGGCTATTGGCAGAAGTCCTCACCGACGGTAAGTCCTGTATTAACT
>JAGNPU010000341.1 GCA_017989485.1 Neisseriaceae bacterium | reverse complement strand
TAGGTTCTGGCGAGGGCACCCCTTGCGCCAACGGCGTAAGGGGCGGCTGGCCGGGGTGGCGTTTTCTTTGCATACTTTCTTTTGGCCACCCAAAAGAAAGTCTGTCGCCCTACAGGGCGAAAAGCAAAGACCGATTAATAGCGACGTAGCCGAAGCATAGGCAAGGGTTTTAGGCTTAACCGTCACGGCCATCAGCTGGCGTAGCGTGGGTCGAGACCCACGGGGGGGTGGCCTTGGTGATGGGGCCGTGGGTCCGCTGCGCTTGACCCACGCTACGGCATCACTGTGTTTAAACCATGGTGCGCCGCCTGCTAGTCGCGCACAAAAAAGCCGCCCTAGGGCGGCGGGTGGCGCTTAGGCGCCGAGTTTTTGCAGCAGCGGGCGAGACGGGATAAAAAACAGCGTGCCGGTCACGGCGGTGCTGAAGTCTAAGAGGCGGTCGTGGTTGCCCACCGGCTCGCCGATGAACATATTGCTGAGCATGCGTTCGGTGATGGCAGGGTCTTTGGCATAGCCAATGAAATAGGTGCCAAATTCACCGGCCGCCGGATTGCCAAAGGGCAGGTTGGCGCGCATGATTTTGAGTTCGTTGCCGTCTTCGTCTTCGATGTTGGTGACGGCGTTGTGGGCATTCGCCGGCTTGTCTTCGTCGCTGAGCTCAATGTCGTCGGCTTTGGTGCGGCCGATGACGTGCTCTTGGATTTTTTCGGGGAGCTCATTCCAAGACGTCATGTCATGGATGTATTTTTGCACAATGGCGTAGCTGCCGCCGATGAAGTCTGCGTCTGCGCCGTCAATCACGGTGGCGGCGAGGGCTTCTTGGCCCTCAGGGTTTTCGGTGCCGTCGACAAAGCCCACCATGCTGCGGGCGTCGAAGTAGCGAAAGCCCTGAACTTCATCAATAAAGTGGACGGCGTCGCCCAGGTGGTTGCGGATGGTCATGGCCAGTTCAAAACACATGTCCATGCGCTCGGCACGTAGGTGAAAAAACACGTCGCCGGGCGTAGACACGGCGGTGTGTTTGGCGCCTTTGTATTCGGGCAGCGTGTGCAGCCCTTGTGGCCGGCCTTGCTCTGGGAACAGGGCATCCCAAGCGTCAGACCCAAAGCCAATGACGTGGCTTAAGTATTCTAAAGTGGCGGTTTTTTGTTGAATGTCTTGGGCGTACTGCGGCAAGGCCAGGCACAGGCTTTTGATCTTGCTGGCCGCGTCGGGCGCACTGCTGAGGCCAAACACCATGAAAATGGCGGCGCCGCCGGTGGGTAGGGTGATGTCTTGCGGTTGCGAGGTGAGGTGATTCACGAAACATGTCCTTTTTATTTATTGGTCTGCTGAAAGTATAAACCAAATAACCTAGTATGTTGATCGAATTTAACTATGGTTTTGATCCACGGCAGCCAATTGATGCGGCCAGGTTTTCTGTTTTTGGATTACCTATGATATTGTAGAGAAAAAGAAAGCCCAGAGGAGTGAGGATGAAGAACCTATCAGTAGGCGCTGGTCGCTGGTTGTGCGGGGCGGTCTTGTTGTTGCCGTTGGGGCTTGCCCACCAGGCTCAGGCTGCCGCGCGGCAGTATGATGGTGCCGCCAAGGCGTGGGTGGAACAAGGCCAGCTGTGTCTGGGTGCTGAGCCAGACTATGAGGTCGATGGCCAGTTTGCCAGTGCCGCCAAGGTGGCCGAGCATCAGGTCATGCTCAGCACGATTATGGTGCACAAGGACAATCAAATCGTGTGGCAGGCGCACGCGCCCAACATCAATGCCGTCACCGTGCGGCTGCAGCCCAAAACCTGTCTGCCTTACGGCCAAACGCCGCCGAGCATGACCGAAATCATTCCCGCCCAGCCTTTGCGTGAAGGCCTGTATACGGTCATGTTGGTGGCCGCCGACGAGCAAAACCGTCGCGCTTGGTTTTATCAGTATTTTTGCGTGGGGCCCAATGTGTCGCATTTGCGCATTACGCCGGCTCAGTTTGATGCCAAGGCCTGGCGCTGGCAGTGCCGGTAATCGTTAAGGAAAAGAAGCCGTTAGTCTCGAGTGGGGGTTTTTTTTAGGCCCTTATTCAGGTATACTGTCGGGTTCTTTCCGGGCGAGCATAGGCTGCCTCGCTGTCTTTTTTATGGGCTTTAAGTCGTTTTTTGGCGCATAAACAAGGGGAAGGAAAACGAGCAGCCTGCCAGGACAAAACAACATGCAACAATCGTTTATGCGCACAGAATTCAAGGCGCTTATTTTTTTGGCCATTCCCATTTTGTGTACTCAGCTGCTGCAGCTGGGGATGGGGACGGCCGACATTGCCATTACCGGCCATTTTGACACCAAAGTTCAGGCTGCGGTGGCCTTAGGGGTGTCTGTATGGAATCCCATCTTATTATTTGCCGTGGGCATATTGATGAGCCTGGCGATTTTCTCGGCCCATCATTATGGTGCTGGCCAAACCGAGAAAATCCCCACCGTGTTCCATGCGGGTTTGCGCATGGTGGCGGTCTTGACCGTGGTGGCCATGACCCTAATGTGGTGCTCCGAAGGCATCTTCCGTTTTTTTGAGGTGGATGAATCCTTAGTCGCGCCTGCCGTACGCTATTTGCGTGCGCTCAGCATTGGCGTGCCGGCCATCTTCTTGTTCAGCAGTCTGCGCAGCGTCAGCGAAGGCGTGGCCCGTCCCGTGC
>JAGNPU010000340.1 GCA_017989485.1 Neisseriaceae bacterium | reverse complement strand
ACCCAACACTTTGTGGCGGTGTCTAATAATATAGAAGCCGCCCAAGCCTTCGGCATCACCCCAGAACATGTATTCGCCCTATTTGACTGGGTGGGCGGACGCTATTCGTCTTGGTCGACCATAGGCCTGCCGATTATGTGCGCCATTGGCCAAACCCACTTCTTGGCCTTTTTGGCGGGCGGGCGCGCCATGGATGCCCACTTCTTCAGTGCGCCACTGCGCCACAATATGCCCGTCCTGATGGGCTTAATCGGCCTGTGGTATAACACGTTTTACGGCGCCCACAGCCACGCCATCATCCCCTACGACCATTGCCTAAAGCGCCTGCCGGCCCACATCCAGCAGCTGGACATGGAAAGCAATGGCAAACAAACCGGCCGCATGGGCGAGCGCCTCGATTTTGACACCGGGCCGATTATTTGGGGCGAAGAAGGCGTGAATTGCCAGCACGCCTTCTTCCAGCTCTTGCACCAGGGCTCACGCCTGGTGCCCAGCGACTTTATTGTGCCGATGAACAGCCATTACGCCGGTGGACGCCACCACAAAATGCTGGTGGCCAACGCCTTTGCCCAAACCCGGGCCTTAATGCAGGGCAAGAATGAAGCCGAGGTGTACCAAGAACTACAAAGCCTTACCGGCATAGAGCAAGACCAGCTGGCGCCACAAAAATTCTTCCCCGGCAACCAGCCTTCGAACACCTTATTAATGGAGCAGCTGACGCCGTTCAGCATGGGCCAATTATTGGCCTTATATGAGCACAAAGTCTTCGTACAGGGCGTGATTTGGGGCATTAACTCATTTGACCAATGGGGGGTGGAGTATGGCAAGGTATTGGCCACCAGCATTGAACCCAGGCTGAGCGATGCCGACGACACGCCCTATGACGGCTCAACCAACGGCTTAATTGATTACTTCAGGCGCACCCACCATGACGAATAAGGCCTTGCTCACCCTGACCGAACAACTGCGGCAACATGGCTACACCGTGACCTGCGCTGAATCGTGTACCGGCGGCCTATTGGCCGGGGCCCTAACCGAATACGCCGGCAGCTCGGCCTGGTTTGACATGGGCTTTGTGACCTACAGCAATCAGGCCAAGCAGCAGCTATTGGGCGTCACCGAACAAACCCTCATCGACCATGGTGCCGTCAGTGCCGCCACCGTCGCGCAAATGGCCGACGGAGCCCTGAGCGCGGCCCAAGCCGACTTTGCCCTCAGCGTGTCCGGCATTGCCGGGCCCGGCGGCGGCAGCGCGGCCAAGCCGGTTGGCACGGTTTGGTTTGGCCTGGCCCAACGCCAAGGCCTAACCCTGACGCTGATCCAGCACTTTGAGGGTGAGCGCGACCACGTTCGCCAACAGGCCGTCACCTTCGCCCTTAGCTGGCTGGCCGACACCCTGACCACCATCCACAGCAACTGAGGATAGCCCCTAGGATAAGCTGTGCATAAGCCATTCAGCTGATTGATTTGGCTCAGCCTTTTTCTACCGCCTATTTTTTAAGCATTCAGACCCATTATGCCGGGCGCAGGCCCATTTTACCCACCCACCATCATCGCGCGACAACGGCGGCCACTTGCCCCCGTTTTTCGTGCATCAAACTGTGGATAAACTGTCCATAACCCAACAAACCCCATGATTCATCAAGATTATTTAGCATCGCCTGTTTTTTAAGCAATACGCCTTAAAATATCTTGACCCACCCACCCGCCGCCGCGGCTTGCTTTTTTGTGGCCAGCCCATTAGGCTCTAACTGCCGCGCCGGCCGACTGGCACGCCAGATGGCCCGCACCCACTCACATCACGACGCTTGAGCACAAGCGCAAAGGACTCGACATGACATCAACCTTCACGCAGCGCCTGTTTGAAAAAGTACGCCCGCTATGGGACGCCTATTTAACCCACCCCTTTGTTCAAGGCATTGGCGATGGCAGCCTGGCCCCAGAAAAATTCAAACACTATTTGGCTCAGGACTATGTGTACCTGATTGAGTATTCAAAGCTGTTTTCTTTGGGCGCCACTCAGGCCAACGACCTGCCCACCAAAACCCATTTTGCCAATCTGCTGCACGGCACCCTGAATTTCGAAATGGACTTACACCGCCAGTATGCGGCCAAGTTCGGCCTCAGCCCTGAAGACCTGGCCGCCACCAAGCCTGCCGCCACCACCATGGCCTACACCAGCTATATGTTGAGCAAAGCCCAAAACGGCCTGCCCTATACCGTGGCCGCCATTTTGTGCTGCGCTTGGAGCTACAACTACATTGGCCTCGCCCTGGCCCAAAAAGATCAGGCCTTAACGCATGAATTCTACGGCCCATGGGTACAAACCTACTCATCGCCAGAATTTACCGCGCTGGCAAACCACTGCATTGCCCTCATGGACGACATTGCCGACGGCATGCCCGCCGCCATCCAAGCCGAATTGACAGACATCGTGGTATACACCAGCTATTTTGAACACATGTTCTGGGACATGGGCGAAACCTTGGCCATGTGGCCCATCAACACCTTAGACGAACATTAAGCTTCGCCACACTGGGCGTTGAGGCAGCCAGTCAAGTACGCTAGGGCAAGGCCACTGCCGTGGCCTAAGCCATCCGCCTCAGCGGTGCCCTAGGCATCGCTGTTTGAGGGTGCTGACAAAGTATAGTTTGATGACGGTCAACATTTGGTAGCGTGGGACCCACGGCGAGCTAACCCCCCGTG
>JAGNPU010000060.1 GCA_017989485.1 Neisseriaceae bacterium | reverse complement strand
ATTTGCCCGCCCAGCCCAAAGTGGGTTGGCGTACGGTGATGCTGGCCGGTAAAGAGGCCTTGTGGGGCTTGCTGTTATTGCTCATCATCCTAGGGGGGATATACAGCGGCCTGTTTACCCCCACCGAGGCTGCGGCCGTGGCCGCCGTGTACGCCGCCGCGGTGGCATTATTCGTGTATGAAGACATGAGCTGGCGGGACAGCCATAAAGTTTTGTTGGATGCCGGTCGGCTGGCCGTGATGCTGATGTTCATCATCGCCAATGCCATCTTGTTTGCCTACGTGTTGACCACGGAGCAAATTCCCCAACAGATGACGCGCTGGGTGCTTGATCAGGGGTTAGGGCCGATAGGGTTTTTAATCGTCGTGAACGTGATCTTGCTGATTGCCGGTAGCTTTATGGAGCCGTCGGCCGTCACCCTCATCATGGCACCGATCTTCTTTCCCATCGCGGTAAGCCTTGGCATCGATCCGATACACTTGGGCATCATCATGATGGTGAACATGGAAATCGGCTTGGTGACGCCGCCGATTGGGTTAAACCTGTTTGTGACGTCGGCGGTGGCCAAAATCAGCGTGGGGCAAACCATTAAGGCCGCCATGCCGTGGTTGAGCATCTTGCTGCTGTTTTTGATTTTGGTGACTTATGTGCCCGGGCTGTCTTTGGGGCTGCCCAATTGGTTGGGCATGCCTTAGGCCATGGACGCCAGTAGCCGTTGGGCTCTGGCGATCACTGGCGCATCTATCATCTCGCCATCGAGCTGGAAGGCGAGGCGACCGCTGGCGTTGGCCTCGTCCACCACGGCTTGGGCCCAGGCCAAAAGAGCAGGGCTTGGGGCCAATAGGTCATGGACGACGGCCACCTGTTGCGGATGGATGCACAACATACCGGCAAAGCCCATTTGATGCCAGCAGCCGACGCGCTCGGCCAACCCTGTTGCATCTTTAAAGTCTGGGTATACCGTGTCTATGGGGGCGGCCAGGCCGTTGATCTGGCTGTGCAGCAGCAGCTGAAACCGCAGTTGATGCATGATGAGCTCCCCACCTGGGGTATTGGGCGTGGCCCCCAAGAGATGCGCCAGGTCTAGGCCGCCATAGCTGAGGCGGTGTAAGCCCGTGGCCGTCGCGATGTTGGCGAGGTGTACAACGCCGACCGGTGTTTCTATGAGGGCAATAATGGGCTTACCGAGGCGTTCGGCCAGACGGCTGACGGCGTCACCACATTCTGTTTTGGGCAATAACACGCCGATGACGCCTGTGGCGCGTGCGCAGGCCTGAACGTCTTCATCATGATAGGGGCTGTCCACGGCATTGAGGCGTACCCATACCTTGGTCTCGGGGTGGGCCGTTAAATAAGTGAGCGTGGCGGCTCTTGCGGCTATTTTTTGATCTGCGGCCACGGCATCCTCCCAGTCAACCACCACGGCGTCGGCGCCGCAGGCGATGGCTTTGGCCACGCGGTCGATTTGGGGGGCAGGCACAAACAACAGGCTGCGCATGGGCAGCGGGCGCGCTAAAGTCATGGGGGTGGTCCTAAATAGTGGGGGGTTAACCCCAGTTCTGTCAGTATGGCCTGGTTGTGTTGGCCTAGGGCCGGAATGGCGCCCATGATCGCCTCAAAACCACTGTTTTGGCCCGGCGGCAGCAGCGCTGGCAGGGGGCCTATCGGGCTGTCTATGGTTCGCCATCTTTGGCGTGCCCGTAGCTGAGGGTGTAGCCACACTTGGTTCATGGTGTTGACTCGACCTGAGGCAATGTGTGCCTGATCGAGCCGCTGTTGTACTTCTGCTGTGGGTAAGGCCTGTAAAACATCTTCAATCCGTTGCGTGAGTTCGGCTCTTAGAGCCGAGCGTTTGCTGTTTTGATCATAGCGCACGTCGCGCGCCAGCTCGGGCTGCTGTAATACCGTGGTACAGAAAGCCTGCCACTCTCGTTCATTTTGCAAACCCAACATCACCGTGCCGTCTTGTGTGTGAAAAGGCCCATAGGGAAAAATGGTGGCGTGAGCGGCGCCCGTACGTGCCGGCGGCGAGGCCCCTTCATAAGCATAGTATAAGGGATAACCCAACCACTCCACCAAGCTTTCCAGCATAGACACATCGATGTGGGTGCCCAGCCCGGTTTTTTGGCGCAACAGCAGCGCATTGAGAATACTGCTGTAGGCATACATGCCCGCGCTGATGTCGGCAATAGAGTTGCCAGATTTGGCGAGTTCATTCGGATGGGGCCCCCCTGTGATCGACAGCATGCCGCTTTCACTTTGAATCAATAAATCATAGGCTTTTTTGTCCTGATAGGGGCCGCCTTGGCCGTAGCCTGAAATGTCACACACAATGAGTTGAGGGTAGTGTGGATGCAGGTCGGCAAAACCAAGGCCGAGGCGTTGGGCGGCGCCGGGCACCAGGTTTTGCACCAAAACGTCGGCCTTGGCCAGCAGCTTGGGGAGCACGACGGCCGCCTCTGGGCTTTTTAAATTCATGGCCAGGCTTTCTTTACCCCGATTCACCCACACAAAATGAGATGACAAGCCGCCCACACGCTCGTCGTAATGCCGGGCAAAGTCGCCGTGGCTGGGCCGCTCAAGTTTGATGACGCGCGCCCCCATGTCGGCCAACTGGCGCGTACACAGTGGGGCGGCAATGGCGTGCTCTAGGCTGACAACCATGAGGTCGGATAAAGGCAATGGCGGGGACATAAGGGGGCCTGGGTCAAAAGCTACGGGGGAGGGTTAAAAGGTGTTCGGCGACATAGGCCAAAATCAAGTTGCTGGAAATGGGGGCCACTTGGTATAGCCGCGTTTCGCGAAATTTTCGCTCTACGTCGTATTCCTGGGCAAACCCAAAGCCCCCAAACGTCTGTAGGCACTCATTGGCGGCCAGCCAAGAGGCTTCGGCAGCGAGGTATTTGGCCATATTGGCACTGGCGCCGGCCTCGAGGCCAGCATCGTATTCTTGACAGGCGCGCCAGCGCATCAGGTCGGCGGCCTCGATGGCCATATGGGCTTTGGCCAAAGGAAATTGTATGCCTTGGTTTTGGCCGATTGGCCGACCAAAGACGATGCGTTCCTTGGCATAGGCCACGGCTTTGTCGATAAACCACCGACCATCGCCTATGCATTCCGCGGCGATCAGGGTCCGTTCCGCATTAAGCCCATCCAATAGGTATTGAAACCCTTTTCCCAATTCGCCAATCAGGCTCTCAGGCGGCAACATCAGGTTGTCAAAAAACAGTTCGTTGGTTTCATGATTCACCATATTGGGGATGGGCCGCACGGTGAGGCCGTGGCCAATGGCCTTGCCAAGATCGACCAAAAACAGCGACAGGCCTGCCGACTTTTTGGCGACCTCAGCCAAGGGCGTGGTGCGCGCCAGCAGCAGCATGAGGTCTGAATGCTGTACCCGGGAAATCCAGACTTTTTGCCCGTTAATGCAGTAGCCCTGCGGCGTTTTTACCGCCATGGTTTTGAGCTGGGTGGTGTCTGTCCCCGTTGTCGGTTCGGTCACGGCCATAGACTGGAGCCTGAGTGTGCCCTTCGCGAGCAAGGGCAAATAGGCTTGTTTTTGTGCTTCTGAGCCATGCTTGACGAGGGTGAACAGATTATACATTTGGCCATGAACGGTGCCCGCATTGCCGCCGCTGCGGTTAATTTCTTCAAGAATGATAGAGGCTTCGCTGAGCCCAAGCCCCGTACCGCCATAGGCTTGCGGAATCATGGCGCAAAGCCAACCCGCTTCGGTTAAGGCCTGCACAAAGGCTTCAGGAAAAGCCTTGTGCTGGTCTAGCGCACGCCAGTAGGCGGCATCGTATTGGCCACATAGGGCACGAATGCCTTCACGGATGGCCTGATGGTCTTGGTTCAACATGGTGCGTCCTTACTTAGGGATGGGTCAGCATAGGTAATTTGGCCTTGCTGGATGAGGCCTGCCTGATTGTGTAGCCATACCTCGGCCTGCTGTGGCGCACTCAAGCAGCCGCAAACCGTGATGGCGTCAGGCAGGCAGCTAGGCCTGAGGCCGCGATAGCGATAATGGGTGATGGTTTTATGTGGATGCGCCTGTGTAAACGCCTGTAGCGCCCAGGTGGCCATCAGTGGGCCATGCACCACTAGGTTGGGATAGCCTTCCGTGGCGGTGGCGTAGGGGTAGTCGTAATGGATGCGGTGGCCGTTAAAGGTTACGGCGGAATACCGAAACAAGAGGGTGCTGTCAGGGTGCGCGACGTGTTGCCATTGCGGCAAGCGTGAGGGCATTGGGGTTTGCCGCTTAGTCGGGCCAGGCCCACGATAAACCAAGTCCTGGTGTTCCACTAGGGCGAGGGTGTCTGACTGCCAATATTGGTGCGTGAGCGTCACAAAGCGAAGCGTGCCACCGGCCCCCTGTTTTTCCGTGATGGCGCCGAGGTGGCTTTGGCGCTGCACGGTTGCCCCGATCACGAGGGGGCTGAAAAACTCAAAGCGGCCGCCGGCCCACATCCGCCTTAGGCCATAAGGGACGGGCACAAAGCCATCCGCTTCGGGATGACCGTCCTGGCCTAGCTCAGCCGCCGGCCGCTCGGCTTGAAAAAAAGCCCAATGCCATAGCCAAGGCAAGTCTTGACCGACAGTGGGCACGTCTTGGCCAAGGGTGACCGCCAGGCGGCGAACCCGTACTGGGTCAATGACGTCGACAGTGGTTTGGGGTGGGCTTAAATCATCAGGGCGTGAGGTCATAAGGGACATAGAGGGCGGTTAATTAATGAGCCTTCAGCATGGCCGATGTTTGGTGTTTTGAGAATCGCTATTTTTTTAACACCGCGTTTCATTTTGATGAACGCCAATCGACGGCAACGCTTTATTTTTTAATGCGTCATGCTGCGGCTCATGCTTTTGAATTGGTTTAAGCTGTTGAAATTAAAATAGTTTTAAAAATATATTGGATTGACATCGCCAAAAGGAGTACGTCATGATGTTTTCATTACGGTGCCATGGCGCAACCGTGTATCTGGCTATTTTTACGGGCTAAAGGAGGCTTTGTATGTCGATCAAGCAAACCAGCGTTGTCGGCGCTGTCGTTGGGGGGGTAGTGGGCGTGCTGTTGGGTAGCATCATCGGTGGCACTGGCTTTGAGGCCATTGGTGCCGTGGCAGGTGGCACGGTTGGCTGTGTGTTAGGCGTGGTCATTGGCATTGTGGTGGCGGTGGCAACAGTGGGTGAGTCGATTTAATCCGCTAGGCGTTTAGGCCTCATACGGCCGCGCTTAAACTTAATAAGGAGTCATTATGTCTACCATTGCTTGGTTTGAAATCATCTCCCGTGATCTGAAAGCCGCGGCGACGTTTTACCAAAATGTGTTGCCCGTCACCTTAGAAATAGTCGACATGGGCGAGCGCACCATGGCGCTGTTTCCTAGCCCAGAACATGAAGCCTTTACGGGTGGGGCTTTGGTGGGCGGCAGTGAAGCGCAGCTTCGTGACATAGGTTATGGGGCCACCGTCGTGTACTTTACGGTTGAGTCTATCGCGGCGTGTTTGCAGCGGGTTGGTGCCGAAGCGGGGCTGATCGTCACGCCGTGCACCCCGATTAAGGGCGGTGAAGAGGGGTATTATGCCAACTTTAAGGATTTAGAAGGCAATCTGGTGGGCATTTGGTCGCGCTCACCCTAACCATCCGTTCAAGCCTTGCCATGGCGCCTAAGCCGCGAGCCTGGCACATTTGTCGTCAGCCGGTGATCATGAGGCGATGACCATGGGCGTAAACAACAGGAGATGGGTGTGCATTTTAACCTTGTGGATTTAAAGGTATTTGCCTGCGTGGCACAGTCGCCTAGCCTAACGCAGGGGGCAAAAAAAGCCTTTGTGTCCCCCGCGTCGGCCAGTACCCGCATCAAAGCGCTGGAAGGACAGTTGGGCAGCCGCTTATTTTATCGGCACAATAAAGGTTTGGACCTGACCCCCGCGGGCGAGCGCTTATTACAACACGCACGGCTGGTGCTGCGCCAGATCGACAACATTAAAAATGAGTTTTCGGGTTATGGGGCCGATCAAAGTGGCCACGTTCGGGTATACGCCAACACGACGGCGGTCACCGAGTTTTTGCCAGAAATCCTGGCCGGCTTTTTGGCCGAACGGCCTTTGGTCACCATAGACCTACAGGAACAGCTGACCAAGGGTATTTTTAGGGGCGTTGTTGAGGGCGCCGCCGACATCGGCGTGGTGTCTGGCATAGTGCCGGCCATGGGCTTACAAACCATCCACTTCAGCACCGACCGCTTAGTCTTGGTGGCGCCACACGGGCATGATTTGGCCACTAAAAAACAGGTCAAGTTTAAAGACACTTTGGCCTATGCCTATATTGGGCTGCATCAAGGCAGCACCTTGCAAACCTTTTTAAATGAACAGCAGGCCTTATTGGGTTTGTCGATGGCGACACGGATACACATGTCGGGTTTTGAGTCTGTTTGTCGGCTGATTGAAGCAGGTGTCGGCGTGGGCATCGTGCCAGAGTCGGCAGCCAAACGCCACAGTAAAACCATGAACATCAGCCAGATTGCCTTAGATGAGTCATGGGCGGTTCGTGAACGCAGCATCGTGCTCAAAGAACGCAATGCGTTGACGCCATTGGCCCGTGCCTTAATCAACGACATTGTGGCCAAAATGGCCTAGTACGATGCCCATGAAGACGCCGCTTCGCGCATCTGAGCCAGAAACATCCCGTGGCGTTATTGGCCCACTGTTGCTGGGCGGCCTATGACAGGGCGGGGGGATTCTGGGATAATCTGCTTTTATTCAATTGTGGGTGCGGTGTATGCGTGTAACCAAGCTGCTCTGGGTTGGCCAAATGATTTGGCTGGGCCTAACGCTGGTGTTTTTAGTCGGCCTATTGTCGTTTGCCCATCCTGGCTATGGGCTTACCTTATTAGTGGGCAGCGGCGTCATCGTGGGCAAACCCTTGTATCGTGCGCTGGTTCAAGCACAACCGTCACCAGGGCGGCAATTAGGCTTATGGGCCTTTTGGCTGGGGGTGATGAGCATCGGCTTGGGCTTGCCGATGTATTGGTTTTTGGGCTTGGGTCAAACCTGGCATAGCCGCTGGGTGTGGCCAACGACAGAGGGGTCGGCCTGGCAATGTGCTTTTCAAAACAAACCCAGCTTGGGGGAGGGGGATTTTCGCTACATTGTGGGCTTGCCTATCGGGCCGGTGGCCACCGTTGTGTTAGAAGTTTACGACCTTAATTTTGCTTGGGTGACGGAAGCACAAACGACACCGCAACGGATTGCCCACAATGTGGCCATGGACCAGCAACAGCTTGGGCCTTATTTTAATCAAGCCCCATGGTATCGCCTAGGCCAGAAGCTAGGGTGGGTAGCAGACACTATGCCTACCCAGTGTGATTTCAAACACGTCATGAGGGTGGATCGGCCTGAATGACCATAGCTAAAAATAATTATTTATAGAGTAAAAATTTAACATAACGTCAATGTGTAGCGTTCCTTAAATAGGCGACTTTGCCGAACGGCAGACAAATCGTCTACAGCACAGGCATACTGGCCAGCGCCTTCATAAGCAGTTAAGATAAGCCCCTCAAAACAGATTCTATAAAAAACATCAATGTCTACCAACACACCCACCATGGCGCCAGCGCCGAATAAGCCCAAAACCGCGTTCTCCATTATTGGGGCCATCAGCGTGTCTCATTTACTCAATGACATGATGCAGTCGTTGATCTTGGCGCTATACCCTTTGTTGCAAGCCGAATTCACCCTCAGCTTCATGCAGGTAGGGTTGATTACCCTTACTTATCAGGTGACGGCCTCCCTGTTACAGCCCATCATAGGCATGTATACGGACAAGTACCCGCAGCCTTATTCCTTACCTTTAGGCATGGGCTTTACCTTAAGCGGCGTCTTGCTGTTGGCATTCGCCCCTAGTTTTTCTATGGTGTTGGTCGCCGCCGCGTTGGTGGGCACTGGGTCTTCGATTTTTCACCCAGAATCCTCTCGAGTGGCGCGGATGGCCTCCGGTGGGCGCCATGGCCTGGCACAATCGTTATTTCAAGTAGGGGGCAACCTCGGCAGCTCTTTAGGCCCCTTGCTGGCGGCCTTGTTGATCGCCCCCTATGGCCGCGGCAACATCGGCTGGTTCTCATTGGCGGCACTCTTGGCCATCTTGGTTTTATTACAGGTCAGCCGCTGGTATCAAACCCAGCAGCGGGTGGCCAAAAATCAACCTAAGGTGGCCTTGGCCAGTCCTTACCCTCGGGCCTTGGTCATTAAGTCGATGCTGATTTTGCTGATGTTGATTTTTTCCAAGTATTTCTACATGGCGAGCCTAAGCAGTTACTACACGTTTTACCTGATGGAGCGGTTCGGCCTCAGCATCCAGAACGCCCAGTTTCACCTGTTTTTATTCCTCTTTGCGGTGGCCGCCGGCACGATATTGGGTGGGCCATTGGGCGACCGCATCGGTCGAAAATACGTGATTTGGGGCTCTATCTTAGGCGTGGCCCCGTTTACCCTGATGTTGCCCTATGCATCCTTATATTGGACTGGGGTCTTAACCATCATCATCGGCCTGATTCTGG